>CAYYHH010000045.1:0-9013 GCA_964471645.1 uncultured Oscillospiraceae bacterium | reverse complement strand
CAACGAGACAGTCAATCCGGTTTTCAATTCTTTTTCTATTGAAATATATGTTGTATCAACTCGGTAAAGGTTTAGATATTCCAAGCATACGTTTCCCCATGTGTCTGTTCCCAATCTCCCGACAAATCCGGTATCCAGCCCCAAAGAGGCCATGGCGCAGGCACAGATTGCCGTGGAGCTGCCCAGCTGCAAATCAGCATTTTCACACAAAATTTCTTGCCCCAGGACAGGCAGATCTTTAAGACCTTGTAAAATTAAATCGGCATTCAGCTCGCCTATTGCAAAAACATCTTTTTTAATCATTTTCCCATCACCTAAAAGGAAATCCAGGCGTCAAGCCCATCGGGGGCGTCGGGATTAACTCCGGTCTGAACAGCCTTATAATAAGAGACCAGCTGGCAGATCAGAATAAAGGGTAAACCCTTTGCAATGTGGCTAAGTTCGCGATTATACGGTACAATATCCACCCCGGCAAGGCAAAAGGTCTTGTCGGTAAAGGCAATAATGTGCGGAGTCTTTTTAATCATATCCCTTAAGAAATCCATCTCATAGTTATTGGCAGGCCCCAGGGCCGCAACAATTAGAGTTTGATCATTAAAAAGAACCGCCGGACCATGGCGGGCATCCAACAAATTATAGTAGTTGGAGGGGAGCTGACAAATTTCTTTAAAGGCCAAAGCGCCTTCTTCAGCTATTCCGCATAGTTCCGCATCGCCCAGAACGACAACGTTGGACCAAGGTTTTTCGGCAAGCCTTTGCATGGCAGCATCTATCTCCTTGATGTAATTGTCACCGTTTGTTACGATGAAATCCAAGTCGTCAAGCAGTTCAGGATCTTTCGTAAAGCGTGCAAGAATATATGAAAAAGCATAATAAAAACATGATACCGTGCGGGTTTGACAGATACTGTAATCATATGCCCAAGGAAAATCCAAAGGCAAATCCGACAGCCTTGAAAGCTGTGAATCCTCTTTGCATGTAAAGGCAACGGTAGTGAAATCAATATTTTGTTCCTTGAGAGAATTAATAGTCAATAAAATTTCACTGGTGCTTCCGGACCTGGAAACAGCGAGAACCAGCGCATCTTCGAAACATTTTTTGTAGCGTGAAGAATGAAGCAATACGTCGCCGGCAGCAAGCGCAACTGAAGGAAACCCGGTTTCCATTTGTGTCATTCGGGCAATTGACTTTGCCAGGCTGTGGGATGAGCCGCACCCAAGCACAACAAGCGAAGAGAATTTTTTCGAGTCCAGTAAATCTGTAAGTGCCGGCATTTTTTCATCTAAATAAATTTTTGTTTGCATCATGGAATGGTATTGCTCCATAATCTCCTTATAAGTCAAACTCATTTTTCACCTCCATGGATTACAATCGATAATCGTCCAAAACAGTACATATTTTGTCGTATAAAAGTGCGGTTGGGGTCAGATCCAAGGTGTTATTGCGGACTTTTTGGTATTGATCGGGAAAGAACTGGTGTAACAGCCCAAGGGGAATATCTGCATTGGACAAGTTGCTGATCAAGATTTTTTCAGCAGATTTAACCGAGCTGTTCCCCAGATAATATCTGCTCCTGTCAGACAGGCCGAAAATACGATGCAACGCAAGAGCGGCCTCCGATCCGTCAAAATATGATTTCCAGTGGCCGGGATCATTTATCATAGCTTGTTCCAGAATTTCGATATAGTCGGATTGCTTTTCGGGTGAATCGGAAAAGATAATTTTCTCAATAGACCATAAAGCGTACAAGCCTTCGCGCAAGGCAAAAGTCAGCGCAGGCCCTACCTTAAGGACAGACACCCCATCTTTAATCATAGCATGCAATGATTCCGGCTTTTGATAGTCGGTAGAATGCCCTTCAAAGACAAGCTGTGGATAATCCAGTAACGCATGGGAAAGTTGAGCTGCTGCCTGACTGTCATAGTCAACTACGGAATCATTGCCAAACTCTACTCCCGGCTGAACCACTACGGCAACTACCCGCTCCCAGGCAGTTTCCAACCCCTTTGCAAAAAAAACATCTTTAAAAAGGGATACCGTATTGCGGAATCCTTGGGGGGTGGTTACGGAAACCGTTTCCTCGCCGGTATGGGCGCCGCCCGCAACGGGCACCTCGCTGCCTACCACGTAAATCGGCGGGGTGGCATCAGGGTTTTTCTCTTTCAATAATTTATATGCCTGCTCGCATGCAACGGCAAGGCGGGCAGTTCGCTCGGCCGTTATCGCAGGACTGAAGCCATTTTCTATATCATCATCTGCCAAAGGCATGCTGGCATCAAGGTGAATTTTGGTAAAGCCGGCCGAAATAAAATCGTGAACCAGAACGCAGGCCTTTGACATAGCGCTATCAGCAGGTTCATCAGCCCATGCTATTGGGCCTAAATGATCTCCGCCAAGGAACAGGGAGGAGCCGGGAAATTCATTATCTTTAGCGCGCTGCTCAATAAAATCAGCCATATTTTTCGGTGTCATACCTGTATAGCCGCCATGCTGGTTCACTTGATTGGCGGTAACCTCCAGCAGCAATGGTCTATGATTTTTACGAGCCCATAACATTCCTGCATCTATCACCCATTCATTGGCACTGCAAATCGATGGAATACCGACAGGGTTTTCGGGCGTCCCGGAATTTAGAAGTGTTTGAATCGGATTCATTGTGTTTACCTCATATTTATTTCAAATTGTAATTGAATAAGATTATCAGGGTAGCCGCAATGAGCTTACCACAGATCGCCGCTTATCTGAGTTCTACCGTATAAGTAAAAAAATCTCCCCGAACAATAGAACTGCAATATTCTATTATTTTGGGTCCCGCATAAGTAACGCGCTCAACATGCATCGCCGGAATTCCAACCTTAAGATCCATATGCTTAGCCTCCGACCCCCGTATGACCGTGGCGCGGAATTTTTCTATAACTCTGTCGGGGAAAACACCATTTTCCCGCATTGAGTTGTAAAGACCCTTGTCCTTTATCATCTCTTCGGTCAAATAGGGGCATATTGATACCGGTATGTAGGAGGTTTCAAGGGTATAGGGGGTAAGGTCCACTAATCTCAGACGTGTCAATTTAAAAACTCTGTCAAGTTGTCCAAGTTCGAGATGATCGGCCACATCCTTGGTGGCATCAACCTCGTCAAAGTGGACAATTCTGACATGCTCCTTCATTCCGCGCTGCTTTAATACTTCGCTGAAAGAATAGAACTTTGAAAGACGCTGCTCCATGGATATGTTAGTAACAAATGTACCTTTGCCTTGCCGTCTGACAAGATGACCCGAATGTTCCAATTCATCTAAAGCCTTTCTGACGGTAATGCGGCTTACATCATATAAATTGCATAGCTCTTTTTCGGAGGGGATTTTTTCTCCCGGCAGCCATTGTTTGGAGATTATTTTTTTTAGCAGCTCTTCTTTTAGCTGATAATATAGCGATACATGGCCGGCCCTGGTGATATCCCTTCCTTTGTCGTTCATTTGCATTACCTCCCCAACTTGTTATGTGATTATGACATCATGACATTATGACATCTAATGATATTGTAACATATTAAATATAAGATTCAACACATATTTTTAGTAATTTTCACGACTGTCCGATATCTGATTACCCTTTAACTATAATAATAAATATTATTACAATGTATGAATGGCGGCCTGAAAAGGAGAGGGACTTATGTGGTAAGCGAAACACCATGCAATGTCATAAATTGTTGAAATATAGGGCTAAATGTAATGTGCCAGACGAAAAAGCAGGTTAAAGATCGTCATAATTCCATGCATTTCAAGGCGTGAATGCGCAAAACCGTAGTTTGCAGCTCCTGTGTCGATTTAACGACAACCTGATACGGGTAAGAAAAAACTTAATTATTAATTTGAAATAGTCAGATAAGAATTTGACAGCATGAAACCCGTGTGGTAATATTGTTATGACGTTATGACGATATGACATCCGGCAGATATTTGGCAAAAGTCCAAAAAATTACTTTGCCTGTGTGACGGGAGGGAGGTTTTAATGAGACGAAAATTTACATTTATAGGTGCAGGTTCATTAGATTTTACGCAGGATTTGGCTCGTGATATTCTCAGCTTTGAAAGCTTTCGCAATGCCGAATTCCACTTGGTTGATATTCATGAAGGGCGACTGGACTATGCCGCTAAGGCCTTGAAGAAAATGATCAGTGCCGGGGGATATGATGCAACCGTGCATCCGACAACAGAACGCAGACAAGCCCTTGCAGATTCCGACGGTGTCTTGATCACTATCTTGCAGGGAGGGGTCGATGTGTGGAGACATGACATAGAGATTCCTAAGAGCTACGGTGTGGATATCTGTGTGGGTGACACAAGGGGGCCGTCGGGAATTTTCCGCTTCTTGCGAACTGCTCCTGTTATGCTGGATATTATTCGGGACATTGAAGAACTTTGCCCCGAAGCTGTGGTGCTTAATTATACTAATCCTATGGCGATGCTTTGCGCATATCTTCAACGTCAGACGAAGGTGCAAATCACAGGTCTTTGCCATAGCGTACAGGGAACGGCTAAGATGCTTGCCGGCTGGCTGAATGCAGACATGAAGGATATCACATACACATGCGCAGGTATCAACCATCAGGCATTTTATCTTGATTTCAAATGGAAAGGAGAGGATGCCTATCCGCTGCTCAAAAAAATAGTACAAACTCAACCTTTAATTGCCAACGAAGAACCAGTGCGAAATGAGATGTTTAAGCATCTTGATTATTATCCCACAGAATCCTCGGGGCATAATTCTGAGTACAATGCTTGGTTTCGCAAACGTCCCGACCTTATAGAAAAATATTGTACCCATGGTACGGGTTGGAATCCGGGAGAGCATGCCTATATTCTCAAGGAGTACATAGAGAAAGAGAATACATGGGAATCCCAATTCAAGGCTATTTTAGATTCTCCCCAAGTTGATTTGTCAAGGGGCGAAGAGTACGCCTCGAACATTTTTAATGCCCTTTTTGGCGACAATACACCTTTTGAATTTAATGGAAATCTTCCCAATCAGGGGAATCTCATCACAAATCTGCCGGAGGAAGCTTGTGTCGAAATTCCTGTGCTGGCGTCAAAAGCAGGAATTCGGCCTTTTTTTGTGGGATCGCTTCCTAAACAATTAGCACTGCTTGTGAATACCTCGGCACGGTGTGAGGAACTGGCAGTTACTGCTGCTATCGAAGGTGATCCGCGAAAGGTTTTCCATTCTATTTTATTTGATCCGTTGACGTCCGGCGTGCTTTCCATGGAGGAAATACATGCTATGACCCAAGAAATGCTATTGAAAAACAGGGATTACTTGGGATACTTTAAATCACTTGACATAAGCTGAAGCTAAAGGTTGAAGCTTAAAGTAAAAAGTCAATAATATCAAACAAATATCTGTAGGTTATGAAATGGAGGGTACTTTTATGAGGAATAAGCTAATTTACCTTTTGACTGCATTGCTGATAATAATGTCTTTGCTGGCCGGATGCCAGGGAAGCAGCGGACCCGGCGGCGGTAATGATGAAGGAAATATCGTTTTGAAGTATTGGACCCATTTGGAGACGCCATGGAATATTTCCAACGATAAATTAATAGCAGCTTTTGAAGAAGAATTCCCACATATAAAAATTGATGTGGAAGCCTTTCCGTATGATGATTTTGAACAAAAAGTCCAAACCTCGCTGCTGTCAAAATCCGGCGGCGCCGATATCTATGAACTATGGGGCGGCTGGGCATATGAATATTCAAACACAGGAGTATTCTCTCCGGTTCCCGATGAGCTGATCGGCGATCTGATCGATGACTGCTATGCACCTGTACTGGGAGCCTTCGAATACAACGGCTCATACTATGGTGTGCCTATGGAATTTAATGCAGAATACGGCGGTATGTTAATTAATAAACCATATTTTGATGAGAATAACTTAACAATACCGGCCACATGGGACGATATGATAGCCCTTGCTACAGAGCATTCAGTATCAAAGGGTGACATCTTTGATATGAGAGGACTTGACTTCATTTCCTTCGACACTTTGCCATATACTTGGTTGTCTATGATTCTGTCTTCAGGCGGAAATTATCTGGAAGGCGATACATTCAACTTTGATACCGATATCGCAAAGGAAACCCTGCAAAAGCTTGTGGATTATGTCAAGGTCGATAAGGTAACAAATATTGAAGCACTGTTGGGGTCTGAACTTGAAAACCATGATCAATTGTTCTTGGGTGAAGCCCTCATGGCACCCCGGGGCATCTGGACTATTCCCTCCGGCGATGAGGATTACGGTCTAGAGTATGGCGTGGACTTCTCCTATGCGGCAATGCCGTTCTATGGAGATAAGAAACTGTGGGCGGCCGAAACAGGCTGGGGTCTGGCAGTAAACGCCGGCTCAGAATATGAAGAAGCGGCTTGGGAATTTGTGTCATTCTGCCTGCGACCGGAAAATCTTCTTGGGTTGAATATTGATCGCGGTATGATTCCGCCTCGTAAATCTGTAGCCCATAAACAAGAATTTGTTGATGCAGTTCCTTTTGCCAAACCAATTTTAGATGTACTTGATGGAGCATCCTTTATTGGCCCGATAAATACTGATATTTTGAAAGAATCTATCTGTGCCATGTTTGCTGACATCGTTCAGAATAATACTCCCATAGATGAGGCTGTTGCTGCGCTAAACGAAAATATTAAATAGGACTCACCATTTGTCGTCTGCACCTGCATTTACTAGTTGTAGGTGCAGACGCACAAACTTGCAGGGAGGGCAGCATGAAAAATAATAGATTTGTCTACACCGTATTGATACCAATTTTCATATGCATGATTACATTCACCTTGCTTCCTATACTGCTGGGCCTTGGTATTTCTTTGTATGATTACAATCCTCTGTCGGTCAGCAGTCCTTTTATTGGGCTGGATAACTTCAAAAGGCTGAGCACAGATAGTGTGTTTCTGATTTCAGTCAAGAATACCCTGGTGTTTGTATTCGTTACAGTAACATTGAACATCATGCTGGCATTAGCTGTTGCACAAGCTATAGGCTCTATGAGATCTAATAAAATGAGATCCTTCATGCGAATGATTTTTTTTATGCCGGCAGTAGCCCCCCTTGCAGCATCAAGTTTAGTTTGGAAAGCGATGTACGCCAATAAATATGGACTTTTCAATAATATCCTTGGAACTATAGGGCTTCCTACACAAAACTGGCTCGGAGACCCGATGTGGCTGCTTCCTGCTATTATCCTGTTCACGATTTGGGCAGATATCGGCTACAACATAATTATTTTTTCCGCAGGTATAGACGGCATACCTTTGGATTTTCTCGAGGCAGCCGCCATAGATGGTGCAGGTCCGGTAAGGCGGTTTTTCTCGATAACTTTGCCGCTTTTAGGCCGAACTACAGCCTTTGTTATTACAATGACGCTTATATCACATTTTCAGATGTTCGCTCAGTTCGAAATAATGGGCAGGTCAGCGGGCAGTCCGGGGGGAGGAGGTCCCAATAATGTTGGAATGGTGCTGACATTGGAAATATATAAAGAGGCCTTTAAATACAAAAACATGGGATATGCTTCTGCAATAGCGTTCATCTTGTTTTTAATAATTCTCAGTGTAACAATCATATCTCAGCGGGTCAATAAAGTGGATTGGGGGTATTGAAGATGATGCAAAGCAGAAAAATGACACCCCTGAGTCTTGCGGCTATGATTATAGCATTTATAGTAGTATTTTTGGTTATTATGCCTTATATCTGGATGTTGCTGACTTCTTTTAAAACGACGCCGGAAATCATGAAAAATCCAAGCAAGATTTTACCGATTGAGTGGGTTACGTCCGGATATGCCAAAGTACTGACCAGATCTCCATTTTTCAAATGGTTTGCAAACAGCATCGTGGTATCGGTTTCGGTAACATTTATCGTATTGGTGACAAGTTCGCTGACGGGGTTTATTTTTGCCAAGTATCGATTCCCTTTAAAGAATTTACTTTTTTGGCTGATACTTGCGTCGATGATGGTACCGTTTTCCGTTACGATGATTCCTAACTTTCTCATTGTAAACACTTTGGGACTCTATGATTCGCTTTACGCACTTATCGTGCCCATGGCAGTGTCCGGGTTCGGTATATTTTTGTGCAAGCAATTTTGTGAAGACATACCGGACAGCATCTGCGAAGCTGCGAAAATTGACGGCGCAGGCGATTTGCGAATATATATGACCATCATCGTGCCGTTATTGCGTCCGTGTCTTGCTGCATTAGCCATATTTACATTTTTGGAGAGCTGGAACGATTATCTCAGACCTTTGATCATGCTGGAAAGGGTAAGCAGCATGACATTACCTGTAGCGCTTTCGTTCTTCTCATCGCAACATGGCAGCGATTTAAGCGCAACCATGTCTGCCGCTTCTTTGGTTATGCTACCCGTAACAATTGTATTCATTGCTTTCCAAAAGCAATTTATTAAAGGGATTGCTCTTACAGGAAGCAAATAAGCGGATGATCTGTCCCGGTAGTAATAGGAAGGGAGAGTGAGTGCAAATTCAAATTTTGAATAATCAACCAGAACAATTATGACGATCTATTTAATGATTGATGAATGCCGAGAGGAGAGGAATTGTTATGGCTAAATCGTTTAAAAGGGTGTTGTCCGGTATAGTAGTGATGATGATGTTGGTTACACTAATACCGGCCGCCTCCTTTGCAGATGAATCAGGTGGGGGAGAATCTAATGCATCTCTTGTGCCACAAAACCTTGATTATACAGAGAATGCAATTGATATTCCCAATCCTGACAGAGGATTTTATAGAGCAAACGATGGGCTCATTGTGCCGGTTAGCGGTACGGGGTCCGGCAGTGTAAATGTGGGCAATAGCCCGGTTACAGTGGGTGGTGCACAAGTTACTACCCGTGTGAGCCACATGTATTTCGATTTGAAAAACTATTCGAGCAATACATTCACGGCGCGAGGGACCCGGTATAATAGCAGTTACCGTGCACCTGCAGAAGT
>CAYYHH010000044.1:3589-9084 GCA_964471645.1 uncultured Oscillospiraceae bacterium | reverse complement strand
CCATCAGAGTTGCATCACCAATAAACTATTTGTAAAAATACGACGATGCAATGGACCACAGCTTCGGGTGTGACAGGGTCGCTAGACAAAAGGCCGTTTTTAAGGATGTTTTGGCCAATATTTTGAGTAGCGCATAGTTTTTTGCTATGAACATAAAAATAACAGCACAACCGCTGCTTGCATAATAATCATCAGAGGAATTCCTATATAGTAATAACCTTTTCTTGTTTTATGCCTTAATGTATACATTGCTGACAAGGCACCTATTGATCCACCAAAAAAAGCCAGGCCCAAAAGAGTAATATTTCTAAACCTACTTTTGCGGGCGGTAGCATTTATCTTATCAATGGCAAAGGCTAGGAAAGTCACTACATTAATGACAAGGAAATATATTATAAAAAAGTTGTAATCTTTAAACATCGGTAAACTCCAAAATTAAGGACTGCTACTTAATTCCTACTCGATTCCATCATAATCCCAGGGATTACAATATCTTCATTGAGAGCAAATTGCAGATCCAAGCAAGTGAACATCTTCTACCCTATTTATTATTTTTCATTGATTCCTCATCACCTTATAAATCATAGGCTTAAAAGTTTTAACCGGTTTTGCCATATGGCCTGATAGCCATTCGATAATTCCATCCCAATCTCTATATTTATAATATCATCACTTATATCTGCCTGCTCTACAGTTTTTATGGATAATTTAATATTCCCTTGGGGTAAGGGTTATAAAAACCACCCCACCAATTGATTAGATTAAGATTAATTGGCATTAATTATTGTTGATAATTACCATACATTTAGCATAAAGCCTCATATAGGCAGTTCGAAATTCTGCAGCTCATTACCCTTCTTGAAAGTCATCTCCAGAAGTTCGGCTGCAATGCTTTTGCTGACAACCCGCATGATATTATCTTCCACATCATCTTTGGACAAAAGATTCATACTTCCATACCATACGATTTCATTATCAATAACGGCATAGCGCTCACAATTGTCTGCCACAAGTTCTATATGGAAACCTGCATTCCTCAGAGCCTCCATCAATTGAATTCTGTGCTCCTCTCTTCCATACATATATGCATCCGGATGCCATGTAACAATGGTAACCTTTACGCCTGCTTCTTGCCGTTCTTTCAATATCCGAAGCATACTCATAACTTTTCGTTTACCCAATGTAGGGCTGGAAATTACAATATCGCCGGATGCCTCTTTAAGATCCAGCTCGTATATCGGGGCATAAGTATCGGAATCAAATATGGCATTTGCATCTTGCTTTATAATGGTTTCGCCGGTGTAAAGCTTGTACCCGATGCGTTTGTAGGCCTTTAAACGTTTCGCATACATTTTGTCGAACACCGGGATATGGACATCTACATAATCATATATCATAACGTTCTGCTTGCCTTCAAAATCTCTGTTTAACCTACCGGCATACTGTTCGACAACACCTTTCCATGCAACCGGGGTCGCCATGATTAAAGTATCCAGCCTTGGATAGTCAAAACCTTCTCCCACCAGCTGACCTGTGGCTATAAGAATCATAGTTTCAGATCTCTGCACCCGGTCCATCTGTTCACGAAGTTCACGCTGTTTCTTTTTGGATTTAGTTCCCGTTAAAAGAAATACTTTATCGGCATAGGTGTTTATAAGTTCGTAAATTAGAGCAGCATGATCTGTATATCTAGTCAGCACAATCGGAGTCCTGCCCGACTCAATGCAATACTTTATATCGGTTGCAATCTGTTCATTACGAATTTCGCTGTTCCGTATAATTTCATATGCATCATTTATGTGCAATTTCTCACGCCCATGCGGACTGACAGTTCTCGTAAAACGCGGTACAACCAGATGATCAATCCCTAGATCATCTGCTTTTTCTTTTGCAGAATACTGGAATCGTACCGGTCCAAGAAGCATGTAATTAATCCTCTCAAGACCATCGCCACGGAATGGCGTTGCAGTAACACCGTACACATATTTCGCAGAGCTTTCCTGCAATACAGTACTTATTGTATTTGAGGCACTGTGATGGCATTCATCCACAAGAACCATTCCGTACTCTTTCAATCTTGGATGGAATTCGCCTTTTTTACATAAAGAACCCACCATTGCAATATCAATGATTCCGGTTGATGTGTCCTTTGCACCTTGAATAGTTCCAATAAGACTCTTCCTCTTTCTCGTTCGGCCAGTTTTCGTTTTATATTCGGGAAGCTCTGCGTCTATTGACAGGAAAGATGTCAATGCTTTTTCCCATTGTTCAATCAAGGCAGATGATTCCAACAGAATTAGTGTACTGACCTTCTTTTGTGCGATTATATTACTGCACACAACCGTTTTACCAAAAGCAGTTGCTGCACTCAAAATGCCGTTGTCATATTGCAGGAGCCGATGAACGGCCTTGGACTGTTTTTCCCGTAACTCACCAATAAATTCTGCTTGAATCTCAGTTCCACTACAGCGCTTGTCGGTGACTTTATATAGAATTTTTGCTTTTTCACATCTTTCAATCAATTGCTCAAAAAGGCCCCTGGGGATGCAAATGTATCCATTATCGTCTTTTCCAAGGTAAACATATCTTGAATTGGCATAGTTCGACAAGCCAATTGCATAATTTTTAAAGAATATCGGATTGAGAAACGCTGCCATCCTTCTAATCTGATTTTGAAGCCTCGGTTTGAGGTTTGCTGTTTCTATATAGATCAGATTGGAAACTGTAATATTCAATTCACCGGATACATCCTCTCTATGGAACTGTTTGCTTCGCTCCCATGGCTTTGTATCATCGTGAAGGTTTGGTGTAACACCTTCTACAGCCGCTTCTTCCATAGGAACATCCCATAGTTGCAACAATTCTTCCAACATGCTCACGGATAATTTTTGCATAGAAAGAAGGGTGTCCCATTGATCCGGATATGCATTCCAGTTTTCGTCGATGAACGCGCTGTTTCCATTTTTTATGGCTTGTCCCTGAAGAGGAAGGGCAATCAAATTTCCTAATTCGCCATCTTCCAAATAATCCTGCGCCGGTAGCATTCGATCATAGAAACGAAAAGATGTCATGTTCACTGTTTCTGCTCCCTTATCCAGCAGCACAAATCCAAATTTACGTGCAAGCGAAGCGGGAATAGGATTATCAAAGAATATCCAAATATGAGCACCTCTTCCCGAACGTGAACGTTCCACAAGCATCGGGATACCGTTTTCCTGGCCGATCTTCCGAAGCGTATCCACTTCTTCCTTCCAACTATCGTCCATGTTGGCAAAGTCTTGTTCTTCGGCACTCTTGGCATGGTTATCGAAATCAAAGACTAAGAATCTGCAGGTTCCGTCCGGAAACAGCGGATAAATGCCGATTACATCCGAAGAATCCACTTTATTCCCCTGGAGATGGCTTATAATTTGGTTCGCTTCCAGTTTAGTCCAGCAACGGTTAGTACAATCCTTACATTTTATCTTTACCCCTGATGCTTTGGGGCAGATGCCTCGCCTCCAAAAGTTATCACACTGGGGATAGTAACCGACTTTCCCGGTTGTTTTGTTCTGTGATCGCTTACTGTACACATCCAGTCTCCCCCAGAAGAAAGAGAAAAAACGTCGCGCATGATTATGCGTAATTGTTTCAGATATTATTCTGGCGCCTTGATCTTGGTCGAACAATTCCTCCGTAAGTTCTGGCATGCCATTAGAAAGGTAAGCGATTCCGGCCTGATCGAGCAGAGATTTCAGATATGAATTTTCAGCTTCAAGTTCAGCTAGCCTGATTTGAATATTTTCTATTGCGACAGATTTTTCATCCATTATTATCGTTCCTTAAAACCTTTGATTCATACTTTAGAACATATCTTTATTGAAGCAATCTCAAACCAGTCTTATGCCGGTTGTCCATGAGGACTACAAGGTGTTTCGGTTCGTGCAGATTTCCCATCAATATAAGGAAAGTGTTATTCCGAATACATAATTTGGCTTACCCTATCTTAAACCAATTCTTCCAAAATGTATATTTGTATTTTAACGGACGGTCTAACGCACGCGTGCGTTAACAAGGGATATATTTTGAATATCTCCCTTTTCCTACAAGACTAATCCTTTTTTTCAGATACGACATCCGTAGTCGGAGATATGTTTATGGACTTTGATGTCAGGTTAGCTTGACACCGAGACTTTTTTCTGATAGATTGAGTAAGGTAAACCTGACACAGCGCCGGAGGTGAGCATATGCGTAACAGAGTCAAAGAATTTCGTGAAAAGCATGGCCTGACTCAAAAAGAATTAGGAGAACGGGTGCTTGTTTCACGGCAAGCAATTAACGCGATTGAAACGGGAAAATTTGACCCATCTATTTGGCTCGCATACGATCTGGCGAAATTGTTTGGCATGTCAATAGAATCTCTTTTCATTTTTGAGGAGGAAGACAGAAAATGAAGCGATTATTAAAATCACCGGCTAACAATGCAATTTGCATCAGCATCTTTACAGCCTTTTACACAATAGTTTTCTTTATGACCACAAAAAACATTGAATTTGAAGACAGCTTAGTCTACAAGGGAACTGATTCTTGTTGGTCGGCGTGGAGCGGTTTTCTTGCTGCCGGACATCATCTTTATATTGCTATTACCCTGGCAGCCGTAACTATGCTTATTGTTTTCCTTCTTATTAAACGCCGTCAACCTTATGACGAATATCACACATCAATTTTAACCAATTGTCTTGTTGTGGCGACCATACTGACCCTTGTCGCAATAGCAATATTTTATCTTATGATATTAAATGAGCCGACCGGCATAATCGAAAAGTTCACTCTTTTTATTGTTATCCATTGGACAACTGTCGTATTTGCTAATCTGGCATACGTGTTGTTGTGCCGTTGGAGGTAGATGTGAAAATTCTTCTTATTCAACCTAAAATGAATAAGCGTCCGATGGATACCGACCTTAAAACCCGCATGTCACCATCCCTTGCGCTGCTTACTCTTTTAAACTTAACACCTGATGGGCACGAAACAACGATTATTAACGAGAACGTAGAAAAAATTGATTATAATCGGGGTGCAGACTTAGTCGGCATAACGCTAACATTAGATATAATGCCGCGTGCCTGCCAAATTGCTGCCGAATTTAGGGAGCTAGGTATTCCTGTTGTCGCCGGAGGCATTCACGTTACTTGTTGCCCGGAAGAATGCTTACCGTATTTTAGTGCAATTTGCATCGGACCTGCCGAAAGGATATGGGCCAAAGTTATTCAGGACGCAGACGCTGATTGTCTGCAACGAGAGTACTGCGATATGCAAGACTTCCGCGGTGATGAAATTGTTTCCCCTATGTACGGCAACAGAGAGCAAAGGAAATACCTTTATACCAACGTAGTTTTAACCGGCAGAGGTTGCCCTAATCGTTGTAGTTTTTGCTATAACAGCTGTAAAAACAGACTCTACATACAGCGGCCTGTTTCTGACGTAATCGAGGATATAAAAACGCTTGGCACCCG
>CAYYHH010000044.1:0-3489 GCA_964471645.1 uncultured Oscillospiraceae bacterium | reverse complement strand
CATTATGATTAATGCCAGTATGGTTTTCGGTCTTGATGGTGATGACAATAGCACTTTTAAGCGCACTCTTGATTGGCTTGTAAAAATGCGGATTGAAACGCTGACCTCGCACATCCTTACACCTTATCCCGGCACAGAATTGCATCAAAGTATGGATTTAGCCGGAAGGATTACTGATTACGACCTGGGGAAATACAATACCTCAAACGTGGTTTTCAGTCCTTTGGGCATGACTGCCGATGAACTTTATAAAGGATACCGATGGATGTATAAACAGTTTTATTCTTTTAAAAATATTATCCGTCGCTTTCCCAAAAGCAAGGCGCAAACCAAGTCTTATTTATTGTTCAATTTATTCTATCGGAAATTTGGCCGATTTACTTCGCTGATATCACGCTTTGTTCCAATGGGGATGCTGGGAAAACTCGCGGCTAAAATCTCATACAAAATATAGATTGTTTTGCACTCTAATTTGAAGGAAAGCTATTCGGTTTCTTCCGAAGACCAAATCTCCCTTTTGTCCTCTTCTGATATACCGACAAGGGAGATTTTATCGAAAAGTCTGCCATCTGTGTCATAGGTAATCTCTAATTTCCCATTTCTATGGAAATTGGAAGCCATGCTATAGCGAGGCGTTATCAATAGCTCTCCCCCTGTCAGAACGACATCATACCCGGCAAACGCATATCCGGAGGTTGTCGTATCTGCTGTGAGTAGGACATTCTTCTCCTCGAACTCCACATTTATATTAACAAATGTATCCGTTGATATGCTAAACCCATATACAAAGAAATAGTAGTATAGTACGGAGATTAAGATAAGAATGGCCAAACATACCAGCGCCATAATCTTTATTTTCTTCTTCATGAAATTCTCCCATTCCCCCAACCTCATCATTTTTCGTAAGCCTGCTGCACGCCCAATTGCAATATCTCCTTCCACTGCGCAGAAGTCTTTACTCTGCCCAGAGCAAAGTAATTTCCATTTGCGTCATGGTATAATCTTTTGCCAGAGATAGTAATAATTATTTTAGCATTATCACTGCCGGCAGACTCCGGTAAATTAAGTACAATAATCCGCTTAAATTTTTCTTCGGGCACTATTCCTTAATCGCTTATATAAAGACACACCGACAATCAGGACAATTATGATGGCCAGCCCCCCAAAGACCAACGGATAAAAATATCCAAAACTTCTATACAGCATCCCGGTGGCTCTATCTTTCAATGTGATCCTCACATTTTCATAGAGGATGAAAGATAAATCCTCTTGCGGAAGGGCCTCCAGATCTGCCGTATAGACACCGCCTTCATCCCTGTGGAATTCAATACTGCTTTTTACTATATAAGGGACTTCTTTTGGCGGAATAATTTTCACATTAAAATTCTTGAACTCACTCCAATTATCGGCGGGGTTCAAGATGTAATCAAAAGTATACATGGGCTTAGAGGTCTCTCTCATGTCCATTGTGCCGAAGGTTTTGTAGCTTACGCTTACATTTCTTGTGCTCCCGGGCGGAAATTCAACCTTGTAAACCAATGTAATAATCCTGTCAAAACCCCCATCCCCCATGAGCCCCGGATCCGGGCAGTACCCCTCGTTCTGGGTAAAATACCGATCTATGATCTTTGCGTAAACATTATAGACTTGCATTTCTGTAAGATGTGTACTGTAGTGATCCATGTCACCGTTTGATTCCGACTCCCCGACCTCTTTTATATATTTCATCAAATAGTCCTTAAAGCCAATCTTTTGTGTTGCCGTTACTGCCGTGTACAAATCTGTTTTTTCGCTTAGGCCTCCGTCTTTAAAAGCCTCTTCACTGAAGCCGATATCCTCACCCAAGATAAATACCTCCAGGGTTGTCAGTCTATCGCACCATGCGGCATTCCGTATTTTATTATCGTCTCGTTCAAATCTATCAAATCCCCGGGTAATAATTTTTGTTTTTTTAGGGTCATATTGAAAATTAATTGCATAATTAATCACTTGCTCTGAAATAGGTGAAACCGTAATCGTATATAGTTTCCCAATTTCATCTTCCTCAAAATTTTCAGCCTTATAGCTTTCATATGTAATGCTGCTCACAATTTTAGCAAAATCAAAGCTGTTTTCTTTCGCATCCCCGTAGGCACGTCCGAAGCCTTGTACCGTATTTCCCACAAAGGTTTCATAAGGCAATGTACGGCCATCGGCGGCTATTAAGATATCTTGTGCCGACAGGCTGTAAAGGGGCCCTACAAAAGGAAATGCCATTTGTACTGAAAGAAATTCATTGGTGGGGTTGCACATTTGGTAGGATGCGGTGACCTTTCCGCCAAGGGTATAGCCTTCGCCATACAGATCCCAGGTTTCGGGATTGTCGTTAACAGAAAAGTCGAAGATGAGATCTTCCTTTTCAACGGTGATTGGCGTATTTTGATCAATAGAAAGTATTTGGGAAGATGGTTGCCCCTCCCAATGGGTGGGACCTGAATTGGCAAATACAAAAGCAGGGGAAAACAATATCATTACAGCGGAAATAAGGAAGATTATACTTTTTTCCATTGCGCCGTCCCCCGTATAATTATCATAATTTAATTTGTTTGTGAAGCCGTGCAAATGATTTCCTCTGTTTCTCCATTGCCCCATGTGATTTTAACGATAATATTATCATCAAGATCAGAGGGATTAAATTCACTTGGGAAGGCCGATGATACTCTGTAAAATCCTTCCTCCGCTTTATTCTTTAAAAGTGAGCCTTCATCGACTGTTGAAGACAACACGGAACTGTTATAAGACCAGCTCATTGATGTTACATCAGGAAGTTCTTCATTTGATTTCAGGTATTTCAGGTGTGTCTCCCCATTTGAATGAAACACAGTTTCTGTTATGCTATTCTTATTCTCACGTTGGTTATAGAAGTAATTTATCGGGATCTTAACCTCCCAGAAATCACCATTCCCTGTTAAAATCGCCTCTTTCCCATTAAAAGCTTTTCCGAAAAGTACTTGAACTATGTTGGCTCTTTCCTCCATAATGTTATTAAGAGCGTCTAATTCTTCTTCATTCAAGCCGCCTTCAAGGGGGCCATATTCCGAATACCACATAGATATATACAAGTTTTTCCCTATAATGCCTCCGGGTATAATGTATTGAGAAAACTCTTTGTCAACGTCAGGGTATTGAATAAATCTAAACATATCCCTTTGTATATCGCTCGTTTCGTTGTATCCGTCATATTCATAAAACAAATAATAAACCCCGGGATAGCTGCCCGAATATGCCTGCGGGACCTTATCGTAAACTTCCCCCAGCGACAAGTCTACCGGAAAATCCGCCTTTTCCAGAATTATTCCATTTTCACCGATTAAATCTATCACGTCACCGGTTCTCAAGAGCTCTGCATCGTTAAGATTTTTATCGGGGTCATCATATGCGCTGCCACAACCCCATAGGACAATTGCAAGTATCGCAAGCAGGATAATTATGAATCGGCTTCTCATGCTA
>CAYYHH010000043.1:0-9136 GCA_964471645.1 uncultured Oscillospiraceae bacterium | reverse complement strand
AGTTGGGCGCAATCTAAAGGGTGAAAGTCCAAACCCGCCCGGTAGGTAGCATTTATCCATTGTCCCCTTAATTCTATTCTAACAGCTAAAGCAATAAGTATGATTGAGACATGGCTTGCTACCATATACTTTTTGCAATTCGTATTTTAGGGTAAGCCTAGGTACCAAGAGCATATTCCGGGCAATCTTTTTCTGTCCCTCTAGGTACCCAGTTTCCCTGGTAATCATGGTCCATGAGCCACATCCCCCTGGCCTCATACTCCATCCTATTCCTATCATCCTTGCTTATATCCTGTAAGCATTCATAGGCCTCCATTATTTCGCTATCCTTTTTAGCCTCCACTTCCATCTCCTCCTTCGTTTTTGAAGCTAGGAATCTCAACCACTTCAGCAACTTACCATCAAGATTTTCCGTCATATTTCAAGCACCTTTTGTAATAGCTGCCTAATTAAAATTATACACCAATCCAATCTAGATGTAAATTAATGTAAACGGCCGTCTCGACCTTTCACTACGACCTTAGTCGGTTAACGGGTGGTTGCCTAAATAATGCAGAGTGATATAATTATATTACAACCTGATACCAAAGCGTTTTTACAGCGGGTGAGCTTAGGAATCATAGTTACCCTTTCTCAAACATAAATATTACGTAGGCGTCTGATATCTTTGCCATGAAAGGAGGATGTTTCATGAAAACTATTAAGGAAATAGCCATGGCAAAAGGGATAAATATTGCACTCAATTATCTTGACCGGGATATAGAAAAAAACCTTCCAAAGCTGGCAGATTGGGTTGAAAAGTTTGATACCAACGGAAATGTCAGCATTGAGTTGGATGTAATAAAGAGGACAGCATTAGTCCCGGGAAACAACTGGAACAGATATATATTGAATATGTGGAATACAATAGATATCTCTATAATAAAGCAGTTTTTTACCAACTTCATTATCTACAGTAATATCGAGGGTAAAACCAGAAGGTTGGAAGTAGCAAAGGCCAACGATTGCAACGTCCCTTGGGCCATACTTTTGGATCCTACCGCATCGTGCAACCTCAAATGCATAGGGTGCTGGGCATCGGAATACGAGAGAAAAGCCGGTATGACAGTTGATGAACTGGACAGCATCGTTTCCCAGGGCAAAGAAATGGGAACCTACATGTACATCTTTACCGGCGGAGAACCGTTGATACGTAAAGAAGATATAATAAAACTATGTGAAAAACACAATGACTGTCAGTTCATGGCCTTTACAAACGGGACTCTGATTGACGAGGATTTTGCGGATAACATGCTCCGTATAAAGAATTTTATCCCTGCAATCAGCTTGGAGGGTTTTGAGGCGGAAACCGATGCAAGGAGGGGTAAAGGTGTTTTTGAGGCGATCCTTAAGGCAATGCACATTCTAAGATCCAGAAAGCTACCCTTTGGAGCCTCCTGCTGCTACACAAGGGAAAACACCGATGTTGTAGGCAGTGGAGAATTTTTTGATTTTCTGATAGACCAAGGGTGTTTGTTTGCATGGATATTTACATACATGCCGATAGGTGTTGATGCAGTTCCCGAGTTGATGGTAACTGCAGACCAAAGGGAGTTTATGTATCATCAGGTACGTCAGTTCCGCAAAACTAAACCGATCTTTACCATGGATTTCTGGAATGACGGAGAGTTTGTTGACGGTTGCATTGCTGGAGGGAGATGTTACCTGCATATTAATGCAAACGGCGATATAGAGCCCTGCGCTTTCATTCATTATTCCGATACCAGCATCCATGAAAACACTTTGCTTTCGGCCTATAAGGCTCCTTTTTTCCAGGCATACAAACACAATCAGCCCTTTAATCCCAACATGCTTCGTCCCTGTCCGTTGCTGGATAACCCGGATAAACTCAGAAAAATGGTGATGGAGAGCGGGGCACATTCCACGGATTTAAAAAATCCTGAGGACGTTAATAACCTTTGTGATAAGTGCGTAGCTGCAGCTTCGAATTGGGCGGAGGCAGCCGGAAGATTATGGTCAAAAAGTGCAGGGACGGACTTGTAAAGCACCTGTCCCTGCAAAATCGGCAACGATTATAACACCAGCCCTATTATAAGGAACCCTATGGCGGAAACCGCGAAGGGAACCATTACCAGGGGGACGGATGTTCTGAAATAATCCACCGGTGTGGTCTGAGTCGAGGCTGCCGTCAAAATAACGGTATCGCTGTAAAGACATATATGCCCGCCAAAGCAGACGGCGGAGATCAAAGCACCGGAAGCAACGAATAAATTTACGTTAAGCGCCGCGGCCACGGGGATCACGATTGGAAAAGCAATGGCTGCAAGCCCCCAAAAGCTGCCCGTACCAAAGGACAGGAGGCCTATTACTACAAAGATTGTCGCAGGCAGAAGTGCGGGACTCAATGATTTCATTGCCGCATCGATTACCAGGTCAACCAGCCCAAGCTCGGTCATTGCACCCATAAACACATATGCGAAAATAATTATCACTATGACCGGTGCCATGTCTATGATGCCTCGCATAACAGATTTAAAGAATCCTACTACGGACATGAGCCGCTGTGGCAGATACATTACAAAGCAGAGAAGGATAGCTGCAAACAGCCCGATTACGATATCCTCCAGCCATATAGTATAGAACACCACTACTGCAATGGGCAAAAGGAAATTTATCGGTCTGCGGGGTTTCCCCTCCATAGCCTTTTCTTCATCAGGCAGCTCTATCAAAGCAGCTTTCGCCTCCGGCGAAAAGACTTCTCCGGTAGTCAATGCCCTTTCCTCGGCTTTCTTCATGGGTCCAAAGAGGGGCAAAATGCCCAGACAGAACAGCGGTACGGCGATTACTGCCAGCCAACCGTATAATATGTAAGGTAATGTAGACATATATACGCTGAATACTGTAGCCCCTTCCTCTACTCCGGCACCTATTATTTGGGTGCCCATAAATGCTCCCCACGTACTGAAGGGAATAACAGCGCAAACGGTTACACCGGTAGAGTTTACGATGAAGGCCAGCATTTCCCTTGAAATCTTATGTTCATCGAAAAGATCTCTGGTTGCTGCGCCAACGGCTAAACAGTTTAGATAATCATCGACAAAGATGATTATGCCCAGGATCCAGGTTCCTATCATAGTTTGCTTTCTGGTTTTCAGAATCTTCTTTGCGAATCCCGAGAATCCCAGGACCCCTCCCGAATCACCTACAAGGGCGATAAGTGAGCCGAAAAGGGCTACCAGAATAAAGACCCATTGGCTTCCATCATCGGTGAGCACCTCGTAAAGTCCATCTGAAAAAGAGTTAAACGCTGCAATAGGGTTCATCCGCTCTAAGATGAGATAGGCGGCTATTACCCCTACGACCAAAGACATGAATGTATCTTTGCTCCATACAGCAACAACGATGAGCAATACGATGGGAATAAGAATAATAATTGCGTTCATTAACTTTCTCCTTTCCTATATTAATATAAATATCTGACCGATAAAACATATAACTAAATGCTGCTTATAGCTAAGTGGAGTACCCGCGCTATTTGAACGATTCTTCGGACATTACTATATCCCATATGGCCACGGCGAAAATTCCGGCATTTTTCATCAGTGTTTCTATAGAGATAAACTCATTTTCCTCATGGCATGTATCAGGATCCCCGGGGAATATGGGCCCCCAAGATACAATGTTGGGCATGGCCTTGGCGTAAGAGCCTCCATAGGCGAGAACAAATTCATTCTCCAGCCCTGTTACCTTTTCATATGCCCGTGCAAATATGTCAAGAAAAGGCTTTTTGCTGCTGACATAAACCGGGCGCAAGTCTTGATAATATTCCACCTTGCCACCCAGGTCAGAAGCAAGCCCGTTGAAAACTTCCAAAATTTCGCCGAATTCCGTACCATAAGCATAGCGGATGTCAAAGACGACTTTTGTATGATCCTCATTCGCTTCTACCATTGTAGGTGTGAATATATTTCTGTGCACGAATTCGCCGTTGTAATATTCGCTTTCGCTCCTGAGGCCTAAAGCGGTTCCTTCTCTGTCCTCAAAATACTTGACCAGCATAGATGCCACATCGGTTAAAGGTTTGCTGTGTAAGCCCAGGGACAACAGGTGCTTTGCCATTGATAAAATAGCATTTTCACCTTTTTCCGGCTCTGAAGCATGGACTGCCTTTCCGTCTATTACAATGTTTTCGCCTTTTACGGAAGCCACGCACTTCCCGGGGACCACATTAGATGCAGTACCACCGCTTAATTTTGTGATTTCATCACTGAGAACTGTCGGCAAAACCATTTCCAAGGTGGCAACGCCCTTTTCAATATTGCAGATGGGGAATTCGCCATCAGGGGTAAATCCATAATCAGGTAAGGGGAATGCCTCAACGTAAGCATCCATGTCTGTCCATTCTTTTTCCTCTCGGGTCCCCAAGATAAGCTGGGTCTTTTTCAGCGGAGTTCTTTGCAGCTCGCCACACAGATCCCAAACAGCTTTCATTGCGTAAAGGGATGCGATTACGGGACCTTTATCGTCCAAGGTACCTCTGCCGTATAGTATCCCATCATTTAGAACGGGCTGAAAAGGCGGGGTATTCCATTTTTCCATATCACCTTCGCTGACCACATCGACATGTGCCAATATGCCGAGGACTTCATCGCCGTGACCCATTTCAATCAGACCTACCTCATTATTTAGCATAGCCTCTGTGTCAAACCCAAGCTTCTTACCGCAATCCAAGGTATACATGAGAGCCTTGATAACTTCGGGCCTGTTATCAGTGACACTTGGAATTTTGATCAAATCCATCAAATCCCCGACCATTTCATCTATGTAGCCGTCAATTAAACCAATTAATCTTTCATAGGCATCATCTGTCTTATTCATCCCGCTCATCCTCCCTTTGAATCGGACAAATACTTTTAAATCCGGTTATTCCTCTGTTAATCTATTTTCATTATATTCTTATAATTTAAAAATTAAAGCCCGGCAGGGAAATACTTTCTCAGGCCATGCATTATTTTTGATAAACACAACCTGATAAAGCTGTAACCTGCATTATTAATCTGTGCATGGAATAGCAACCAAAGTTGAAGTACTGATTTTTTAGAATTTAATAAGTTACCTTATCCAGGATATCCCACAACTTGGCTAACGTTACACCGTAATTGGTCATAGGTACGCCCTGGGATTTAGCCTGATGTATCCGGTAAAGAACATGTTTTCTGTTGAACATGCAGGATCCGCAGTGAATAATCAGATCATATGGCGAAAGATCATCAGGGAAATCTGACCCGGCAGCTATGTCTACCGCAAGCCCTTTACCGAACCGTCGGCGGAGCATGGCAGGTATTTTCTCCCTGCCGATATCCTCCTCAAGGGGTGCGTGAGTGCAAGCTTCCGCAATAAGTACCTTCGAACTTTCTTTCAGGTTATCTATAGCATGAGCACCTTCAACAAAATAGTCTATATCACCCTTTAACCTGGCAAAGAGAATAGAAAAAGAGGTCAGCTTGCTTTCGCCGGGTTTTTTGGAGTATACTTTATCGAAAACTTGGGAATCTGTAATAATCAGGCCGGGAGGCTCAGCTAAGGATGCAAGGGCGGAATCAATTTTGTCATCGGTGCAGCAGATTGCAACACATCGCTTATCCATCAGCTCCCTGAGGGTTTGTACTTGGGGCAAAATTAAACGCCCCTTTGGTGCAGCTATGTCCTGAGGAATTACTAACAGCACGGTATCACCTTCACTGGCCAAACTACCTGTTATTTCATCCCTTCCAAAGTCTTCGGGTATTTTTTCAATTATCTTTCGGCGTATAGATTCAATGCCGACACCCTTCTTTGCACTGACTAAAATAGGATATACGCCTATGGATTTTTCGATTGTTTTACAGAGCTCTCCGGAGCCGTCGAGAATATCGGCTTTGTTGACGATAGGGATAAACGGAGTATCCATGCTGCGCATTAACTCAATCCATTGGATTTCGTGATGGATATCCGCATCGCTGAATATAATGAGAGCAATATCTGTCTTCTTAATTGTTTTTTTAGTCTTTTCAACTCTCATTTTGCCCAGTTGGCCTGTGTCATCAAAACCTGCGGTGTCTATGAATACACAAGGCCCAAGTCCGGGAATTTCCATGGCCTTTTTTACAGGATCCGTTGTCGTTCCTGCAACATCGGATACTAGAGCGACGTCTTGACCCGTAAGAGCATTTATAAGCGAGGATTTACCGCTGTTGCGCTTCCCGAAAATACCGATATGTAGACGGTTACCCTCAGTAACAGTGTTCAGGCTCATCTTTTTACCTCCGATAGTCAAAGGGTTCAGAAACGAAAATCTCTGACTCCGTTATCTATTTCATGCAAGTTGTGCATCGCCAATTTACGGACCTTTGGATTTGGGATATTGTAAACTTCCTGAGATATTATCTTCTCACCAAGGGATTTTGTATCCGGCGTCGAATAATCCGATAAATATTCCTTTAATGTCATCAGGGCATTGGGGTGACAGCAGTTTGATATTTGACCTGTTTTAGCAAGGCTCATGAAGCGGTCGCCGGTGCGCCCCTCCCTGTAGCAGGCAGTGCAGAAGCTTGGAATGAAGCCAAGCTCCAAAAGCCAATCTACTATTTCATCAAGAGTCCTGTTATCGCTTATATCAAATTGGGATGAATTTCCGACTTCCTCTTCTGTTTTACCGTAGCCGCCTACGCTGGTTTTTGACGCGCCGCTGATTTGTGATACTCCCAAGGACAGAAGCCGTTCCCTGACTTGTTTGGATTCCCTTGTGGATATTATCATGCCTACATAGGGTAGTGATACCCTTATAACGGCTACTATTTTTTCAAAGATATCATTAGGGACAGCATCCTTATAATCCTCCAAATTGACATCTTCTGCCGGACATATTCTCGGTACGCTGATCGTGTGAGGGCCGACACCCATGCTGGCCTCCAGATGCTCTGCGTGCATTAAAAGGCCTATGAAATCATAGCGATACATGTTTAGCCCGAAGAGTACACCGATGCCCACATCGTCGATTCCGGCTTCCATAGCTCTGTCCATGGCCTCTGTGTGATAGGCGTAATCGTGCTTAGGCCCGGTTGGATGCAAGGTTTCGTAATTCGCTTTATGATAGGTTTCCTGGAATAAAATATATGTGCCTATGCCTGCATCTTTCAGCTTTCTATAGTCCTCTATAGTAGTGGCTGCAATGTTTACATTTACTCTCCTGATAGCGCCGTTTTTGTGATGTATGCCGTAAATTGTTTCGATGCTTTCCAAAATGTACTCCAAAGGATTATTTACCGGGTCCTCCCCGGCTTCAAGGGCCAGACGTTTATGCCCCATATCCTGAAGGGCTATAACTTCGCGGGCAATTTCCTCCTGGGTGAGCTTTTTTCTGGTGATGGATTTATTATGTCTGTGATACGGGCAGTAAACGCATCCGTTAATGCAGTAATTGGATAGATATAAGGGAGCAAAAAGAACAATGCGATTTCCGTAGATTTTTTCTTTGATTTCCTTGGCCAACTTTAAAATTCTCTCATTTAAATCGGGCAATTGACATTCTAACAGCACTGCCGCTTCCCTATGGGACAGGCCTCTGCATTTTGCGGCTTTTTCAATCAGCTCAGTAATCAATAAGCGATTGGTTTTGTTTTTCTTTGCATATTCCATAGTTTCTAAAATTTCGGTGTCGCAGATAAAGTCCTCTGCTTTTTTTGATAAAGGGTTATACATTTTATGAGCTCCTTTCACATGGATCCATAGTTTTGAAATCTCCGCGAATTGCAGGCATATCATATCCCAGGATCTTCATTCTCTTTTTCAGGTCGGATATTCCTTCCGCTGTCTCCATACCAGTGATAATTTTGTTGTTGTACAGAAGATATTTTTCTCTTGAATCTGCCGGAGAAAGGTTGGGCATTATTACGTTGGCGCCTGCCAGCACACCTTTTTCGAATCCATATCGGTCCACCGATCCCAAAGCAGTTGTGGAAGGTATCAAGAGATTGGGGATCATAAGCCTGAGAATACTGATTAAATGCAAGGTGAGCTCCACGCTTCCTTCATGAAAGTTTTTAAAAACTGTATCACAGTGAGGGATAAAGGGGCCTATCCCTACCATTTCAGGCTTAAATTGTTGAATGAACAACAAATCTTCAGCGATGTTTTCGGAAGTTTGCCATGGTGAGCCTACCATAAATCCCACACCTGTTTGATAACCTATAGATTTCAGGTCATAAAGACAGGCGAGTCTTCGCTCTAAAGTCTGGTTGATTGGGTGCAGCTTTGCAAAGTGGCCGGCATCGGCGGTCTCATGGCGCAACAGGTAACGATCCGCTCCCGCACGAAAATATCGCAAATAGGAAGCCTTGCTTTTTTCACCCAGAGAAAGGGTGATGGCGGTATCGGGATACTGAGATCTTATCGAGAACACGATATCTTCAATCAGATTGTCTGAGAAATAACTATCTTCTCCCCCCTGAAGCACAAAGGTTCTGATACCAAGATCATAGCCGGTGCGGCAGCATCGAAGGATTTCATCTTTCGTCAGACGATAGCGTTTAGCTTTCTTATTATCACTTCTTATGCCGCAATAATGACAATTTGATTTGCAATAACTGGATACTTCGATTAAACCCCGAAGGTAGATCTGTTTTTGAAAGCTATTATTTGCAACGCTAACAGCCTTTTGTGATAGATATTTTGAATCTTTGCCGCTAATATTGCCTACAAGAAACTGATAATCTTTCTTTACCAGCGCTCCGGTTAAAGCCAGCCTGTCAATAAGTTTTTTCATAAAAAAATCCCCATGCGAAGGCATCAGGATAGTGTTCTTTCGAACCAAAAGCATAACCCTATTCTTCTCGCCTTCCTGCTCGGGACGAACCCTCGCAAACTCAGAACGATATCTTTGTTAAGATAATAACATGCGGGCAAATTAAGTTCAATAGGTATTTGATATTTATTTCACATTTTCTCAGCAATTTTGCCTTTTAGGGTAGAATATGCAGGATTCGGGCTCCGTAGATTATTTGACCTTTACAGAAGGAAAATTAGCAAGATATAATAGGTTTATGTAACAGTGTATTTGTGCTCGGGTTCAGGGGGATATAACTGTGATACTTAAAAC
>CAYYHH010000042.1:6483-9195 GCA_964471645.1 uncultured Oscillospiraceae bacterium | reverse complement strand
AACTGTCCCCCCTGCCCCAAAATTTGATGGATATCATCGAAGCCGGCGGTTTGGTGGAAGCTATGAAAAGAAAGTCCGGATCAGGTGATTATAAAACATACAAGTCCGGATCGGGTGATTAATATGAAACATACGAGCATTGAAAAAATAATAATGAAAAACATCAAAGCAGACAACATCTCTGCCGGGGACATAGTTACCGTGAATGTGGACAGAGTAATGATCCACGACATATTCATTCCCTTCGTTGCCGACAAATTCGAAGAAATGGGATTTGAGAAAGTATGGGACCCTGCCAAGGTTATTCTGATCTATGATCACTTGATTCCTGCAAGCAGAATAGAAGACATAAGGCATTTTAAAATCGGCGATACCTTTGTTGAAAAATATGGCATCACCAACGTCCACCGAAGCGACGGCATCTGCCATCAATTAATGGTTGAAGCCGGCTATGTAAAACCCGGTTACATAGTATTCGGCACCGACTCCCATACAACTACCTATGGCAGCGTAGGAGCCTTTTCATCAGGAATAGGTTACACGGAAATGGCCGCCATACTGGGAACAGGCCAGCTTTGGGTAAAAGTTCCGGAAACCATTCGCATAACCATCGACGGAAAACTTCCCTCCAATGTTATGTCGAAGGATTTCATACTGCGGGTAATAGGTGATTTAGGAGCCGACGGGGCCAATTACAAGGCCCTTGAATTCACCGGAAGCACTATTTCGGAAATGAGCATTGCATCACGCATGACCATAGCCAACATGGCGGTGGAGGCCGGTGCAAAGGCCGCGATATTTGCACCCGATGAAAAAACAGCCGACTATTGCAATATTTCGTTGACGGATGTTCCGGAAATCTTTGGAGACGAGGATGCCAACTATATAAAGACAATCCATTACAACGCCGAAAATCTGGTGCCGGTTATGGCCTGTCCGCCCTATGTGGATAGAATAAGGCCGGTGACGGAATTGGAAGGACTTCCCATAGATCAGGTGTTTATCGGCTCCTGCACCAACGGAAGATTGGAAGATTTGAAAATTGCAGCCGATATTCTTAAAGGGAAAAAAGTCGCAGATTTTGTAAAGCTGATCGTTACTCCTGCCAGCAGAGACGTCTACGCTCAGGCTGACAAAGCGGGGATCCTCAGAACACTTGTTGAGTCAGGTGCCATCGTCACTCATCCGGGTTGTGGCTTGTGCTGCGGAAGAGCGGGCGGTATCCTGAGCGAGGGGGAAAGAATCGTTGCTGCCAATAACAGGAATTTCCTGGGACGTATGGGCCCCCCTTCAGTTGAGATCTACCTTAGTTCGCCTGCAGTGGCGGCAGCCAGCGCCATGAATGGGCATATTTCACTGCCACAGTTGTAATTTCCGGATTGTCGCCCTTCATAGTTTCTGATAACTGCTGTATGGTTTTTCATTCATATTACAAGATACCGGTTTTTAGCAATTTTTATTCATATTGCAATGCACCGGTTTTTAGCAATTTTCATTCATATTGCAAGATACCGGTTTTCATCAATTTCTATCCATATTGTTAGATACAGTACTTTCATCCATATCCTGCCGCGGTTGCTCCAGACGGGATTTTTCTTTAATAACCACGTAACCGGCGGTGATGACCACCGCTCCCCCAAGTATTTGAACCGGGGAAATAACTTCTTTCAGAAATATCCATCCAAACAAGGCTGTAGTCACCGGCAAGAAATTGGAAAACATAGACGTTATTGTAGGGCCCAGGACCTTAAGGGATTTAACCAAAATAATGAAACAAATACCCGTGCTGACTACCCCCAGATATAAGACGCCGAGAAAGACCTCACCTGACACATCCTTCCAGTCAGGCAAATGGGTCATTGCATATGGAAACACCAGCAATATGGCACAAATCAATTGATTTAATGTCAATGTAAGGCTCGTGTATCTTGAGTGTAAGGAGGCAGTTATAAAATTGTACAGATTCCATAAAACTACTGCGCTGAAAGCCAACAAATACCCAATCCACTGATTATTTCCTGTGGTTCCCGAATCAACTCCAATGATCAAAGCGATACCTAAAATGCTGAGAAAAATTCCGGCCATCATCTTCTTAGTTGTTTTATTCTTGTAAACCACCCTTTCGATTATTACCGATAAGACCGGTACAAAGGCCAGCACTATCGTTATTAAGGAAACAGGCAGATAGGACATAGCCGTGTATTCTGAATAAAAATATCCCAGATCACCAAACAGAGCACAAGCGATAAATATCGGTATATCTTTCTTGCGCATCAAAGATTTGCCGTCTATTTTCAGTTTTATCGCCAATATTAACGCAAACCCGGTTATGAATTTTAAAAACAGCAAAGTCATGGGCTTTATTACTTCCAGAGCTTGCTTTGCAAATATGTACTCCATCCCCCAGGCAAACACCAACATGGACATCAAAACATACATTTTGTTTTTCAAAGCCTGATCGGGCTTGGGTAAATCTGCATCGGCAGCTTCCAAATTCATCGCTTTAAGTTTCATGATTGATCATCTTCTTTTTCCTTGCGCAATAAGGCAACGGCCTCCGTATGCCTTGTAAACGGGAAATTGTCGTAGGCTTTCAGAGTACTGGTTTTGTATCCGAAAAGCATTGCTGTTGCAAGGTTTTGAGCCAGTGTCTTCGGATTGCAGGAAATATAAACTATCCTGCTTACGCCGCTTTGGGCGAGAGCCTTCAAC
>CAYYHH010000042.1:0-6473 GCA_964471645.1 uncultured Oscillospiraceae bacterium | reverse complement strand
TATCTCTTTAATGCCATAGTTAAGTATTTTTTCCAGGGCCTTGGGATGTACGCCCGCCCTGGGAGGATCCAGAAATATTACATCGGGCTTATCATTTACATCATCTAAAACCTTAAGCACATCCCCCGCTATAAATGAGCAATTGGTGAGGCCGTTTATGGTGGCATTAGCCTTGGCTGATTCAACAGCCTCCTCCACCAACTCTATCCCGATTACTTTCTTTGCTCTCAATGCCGCAGCCTGGGCAATAGTACCGGTACCCGAATATAAGTCGAACACAACCTTACCCGCAAGATCGGGAATCATTGACAGAGCCTCGGTATAAAGGCGTTCAACGGCTATTACATTGGTTTGAAAAAACGAAAAAGCACTGACCCGAAACTTCAATCCCATCAATTCCTCGCAGTAGTAATCCCTTCCCCACAGTATATTCATTTTATCGCAGCCTACCGCATCGGCAGGCATATCGTTTTCCGAATGCAATATACCTACTATCTCACCGTCGGTGTGGAGCTCCTTCATTTTTTGCGCATATGATGATCCGTCAAAGTCCATCTGTGTTGAGGTTATAATATTTACAAGTATTTCTCCGGTATGCTCGCCTTTGCGTATAACTAAATGCCTCAGAAGACCCTTGCGACTTTTTTTATGATAGAAGGGATATCCTTTTTCTTTGCAAAACGTCAGGGTTTCCTTCAATATGAGATTAAAGTCCGAATCTGCCAGTTGACACCGGTCGGTGGTAGCAATTGAAAAAAACCGTCCCTGTTTGTGAAGGCCCAGGGTCATTTCCCCGCCCTTGACCTCATCGCCAAAGGTGTATTCCATCTTATTTCTATAGGCATAACGCTTTGGGCTGCCTTCAATGCCAAGGAAGCTGTCAAACGGAACCAAATTTTCACTGAAATGTCGAAGTACATCCTTTGCTTTCAGCTGCAGCTGTTCCTCGTAAGCTATTCCTTGATAAATGCAGCCTCCGCATTCGTCGCGATGCACGCATAAATCCAATGGGTCGTCCCCCTTTATAATAAATTATATGTTCAATCGATCCAGCTCATTAAGGTCAAAAGGTGTTTCCTGATAGACATAATTCAGCCAATTGGCAAAAAATAAGTTTGCATGTCCTCTCCAAAGAACTTTTACATCCTTTGAAGGATCGTCTTGTTCGAAGTAGTTTGAGGGCACCTTTATATCCAATCCCTTATTTATATCCCTTTCATATTCTAATCGCAGCGTATTTTTATCGTACTCCGCATGACCCTGAACAAATATCATTCTCTTATTCTTTGTGGCAAGTATATGGGGGCCCGCCACATCGGATTCAGCAAGGATATCCAGATCAGGAACTTGTAAAATATCTTCCTTGCGAATCTGGGTATGCCTGCTGTGAGGCGCATAAAACACCTCGTCAAAGCCCCTCATGAGCTCGGATCTGCTGTCTTTCAATATGTGGGGAAAAACCCCAAACAGCTTTTCGGGCAACACGTATTTATCAATGCCATAATGGTAGTACAATGCGGCCTGAGCACCCCAACAGATATGCAAAACACTGAATACATTCTCCATATTATACTTCATGATTTCCGAAAGTTCTCCCCAGTAGTCAACCTCCTCGTAAGGAAGGAATTCCACAGGGGCGCCCGTGATGATCATGCCGTCAAACCGCTGGTTTTTGATTTCCTCGAAGGTGTTGTAAAAGTCCTCTAAATGCTCTTTTCTTGTGTTCTTCGATTCGTGGGTATCCATAGTCAACAGCTTTAAATTAACCTGTAAAGGTGTATTGGCCAACATTCTTATAAGCTGTGTTTCCGTTACTTCCTTCGTGGGCATCAGGTTGACAATAGCGATTTCAAGCGGGCGAATATCCTGAGTTTTAGCACGCAACTGGTTCATCACAAAAACGTTTTCTTCTTTTAATATATTGTATGCAGGTAATCCCTTTGGAACGATAATAGGCATATGACTTTACTCCTCGTTATTCTTTCTATATCATAAGTTAAAACTTTCCGTATTTGTTGTAGAATTCCTTTTTACATTCTAAAAACTTATCTTCTTCTATGGCATTTCGAATTTTTTCCATCAGCTTAACTAAAAAATACAGATTGTGATTAGTTAACAGCATCGAGGACAGAATTTCGTTGGATTTAAATAAATGCCGCAGATAAGCTTTGGAATAGTTCCGGCACGTATAGCAATCGCACTCCGGATCCAGGCTTTCAAAGTCTTTTTCGTATTTGGCATTTTTTATCGTGACCCTGCCTCGGGATGTCATTGCCATACCGTTTCTGGCAATGCGTGTAGGCAGTACGCAGTCGAACATATCTATTCCCCGCTCCACTCCTTCAAACAGACAATCCGGGCTCCCTACCCCCATCAGATACCTGGCTTTATCTTTGGGCAGATGGTCTACGCAATGATCCATTACCTCGTACATTATTTCCTTCGGTTCTCCGACAGATAATCCCCCCACCGCGTATCCGGGCAGGTCCATTTCGACTATTTCTTCTGCACTCTGTTTTCTCAAATCAGGATACATTCCTCCTTGCATTATGCCAAAGAGCGATTGCTTTTCTGTGTTCTTATGGGCTTCTTTACATCGCGCCAACCATCTGGTGGTGCGTTCAAGAGATTGCTTTACATATGATCGATCCGCCGGATAAGGAGCACACTCATCGAAGGCCATAATTATATCCGAGCCCAGGGCATTCTGGACTTCAACAGATTTTTCGGGGGTGAACAGGTGTGTAGAGCCATCAATATGTGAACGAAAGGTCACCCCTTCTTCTGTGATTTTTCTCATATCCCCCAAACTGAATACCTGAAAGCCGCCGCTGTCGGTGAGAATGGCGCCGTCCCAATTCATAAACCGATGCAAGCCGCCGGCTTGTCTGATTATATCGTGGCCCGGGCGCAGATAAAGGTGGTATGTGTTGGAAAGTATTATTCCCGCCCCCATTTCCTTTACCTCTTCCGGTTTCATTGCTTTCACCGTTGCCGCCGTTCCCACGGGCATAAATACCGGTGTTTGTATAGTGCCATGGGGTGTCTTCAATTCCCCCCTGCGAGCCTTGGTATAGCTGCATTTTTTCTTTAAATCGTAGCTGACTGCGTTCATTCCTGACCTTTCTTTATTACAATATAATCATTCCGTCCCCGTAGCTGAAAAACCGATATTTCTCTTTTACTGCGACCTCGTAAGCTTCAAGCATTTTTTCCCTGTTATAAAATGCGGACACCAGCATCAGAAGTGTAGACTTCGGCAGGTGGAAGTTTGTTATCTGGCAATCTATCGCTTTGAAGTTGTAGCCTGGATATATAAATATGTCCGTATTACCACTGCCGGCCCTCACCCTGCCGTCGGTACCGGCAGCGCTTTCAAGGGTTCTGGTGGAAGTGGTCCCCACAGAGATGATCCTGCCGCCGCAGGACTTTGTTTCGTTGATTGTTTCAGCCGTTTTTTCATCTATCATGTATTCTTCAAAATGCATTTTGTGGTCTTCTACAATCTCACACTTCACCGGGCGAAAAGTGCCTATGCCTACATGGAGAGTCACATATGCTAATTTTACGCCTTTTGCGCTGACCTTTTCAAGCAATTCCTCTGTGAAATGCAAGCCTGCAGTGGGTGCGGCTACGGACCCATCTTGTTTGCAGTAAACGGTTTGGTATCTTTTCTTGTCACTTTCCACGCTCTCCCGTCGGATATATGGCGGCAAAGGCATTTTCCCCACAATCTCCAGCGTTTTAAGAAAATCACCCGAATACTCAAATTCAACCATTCGAGTACCGCCCTCACCGAAATCAATTATCTTTGCACTTAAAAAGGGTGTTTCTGAGAAAATCACCCTGTCTCCGGGCTTCAGCCGCCGTCCGGGCCTGACCATGGCTTCCCAGATATCTTCTGCTTTTCGCCTTAATATGAGAATTTCCGCATCAAGGCCAGTGGATTCTTTTTTCCCTGTGAGCCTTGCCGGAAGTACCTTGGAATTGTTCAATACCAGGCAATCCCCCTTGAAAAGGTAATCGGGAATATCATAGAAATGTTTGTGTTCGATGATGCCGCTGTCTCTATGCAGCACCATAAGCCTTGAATCCTGCCTTTTTTCTGTCGGATACTGGGCGATAAGATCGGGCGGAAGAACAAAGTCAAAATCATTCACTTGCATTAGTAAACCTCAATACCGGTATAGTAAAAATTCAATATTTCCAAATAATTCATGCCTTTTTTAGCCATTTCAACAGCCCCGTCCTGAGCCATGCCAACTCCGTGGCCGTAACCTGCTCCGCTCATTTTTAAAACTCCGTCATCGGCAATATTTTTGCTTTCCGAATCTCCCGTGTTCCGAGTCATCTCATAGGATTCCACCTTAACTGTTCCCGTTCCTTTTGTCAACGACAAAGGGAACAGTTCAGACTTTTTCATTCCCCCTTTATCTGACAATAAGTATACTTGATCTTTAGTTGAAGCATTCTTTTTACCGTTTGCAGATATTATAATCAGCTCAAACGGCTTTTCAATATCCGCAACTTCCTCGTATGTATCACCCAGCGAGAAGTGCCTGGAACGAACCAGTGAACTGCCCAACACAGCTCTGATCTTTGATTTTGATAAACTAATATCTGTGTCTTCTCCCTGAATTATCAGTGTGGATATAGCTCCCGACGCATCGTAACCGTCTACCCTTACCGAAAGTATCCTGCCGGGATCCATTTGTGACTGTATCAATTTCTGACGCAGTGTATCGAAGCTCATTGTGGCCTGCCACGGGTAATAAGGGCTGTACGGATCGGGAATCCCCCTTAGATGAGGAGCATAATTAGACCATTCATCTTCGGAATTCTGTGTATGCCCGCCGCTGTTTTTATAATAATATGTTTCCGCCGGCTCATTTTTGTAATAAATTAATATTCCGCGCGTTTGGTCAACCGCTCTGTTGGTGCTTTCGTATTCGTCTTTATATCCGCCATAAACCTGGCAATGTGTAGAAGCGCATACATCAAACCCCTCGGACCTATGGCGATCTTTATTTAAAACAGTAAAGGTTCTGGCAGTGACAGCCTGGGCTTTCAATGCTTCGATCGGGCTGCCCATGCTCATCTCACGATGGATTACCCCGTACAGGTATTCTTCAATCGGAAGATAATTGATCACCGTCAGTTTATTATTGCCATCAGCCTTTAATATGAAACCTCCCCGATAAATTTGCCCGTCTAATGAAAGCAATTCCTGCTCTCCGCCGTATGGCATCAGACAGCCATTAATACCTATGTCTGCCGATATAAGCACATTCTTATCATCCCGCAGTTCTACACAACCCTCATTGACAGACGCAATCAATTCCTTGTATCCGGGAAGTGGCAGGGCTTCGGAAAAGGCATTATTTTCTGAAACCGCTCCAAGGGTAAAACCTACCGACGAAACGATTTTACAATGCTCTACAGCGGTAACGCCATGTTTCAGCCCCACCTTTACATACTCCGAATCGTCAAAAGCCCGGGCCTCTCCAGGATGTATCATAACCAACAGCATTACCAGCAGAGATAATAATATTATTTTAATATTCCCCTCTATTGTCTTTTCTGACACCTTTGCCACCTCGTTTCTCAATCAAAGCTCATTTGCTGATCCCCCGGAACCGCCAACCCCAAATGGCGATAGGCATCCTCGGAAACCATTCTTCCTTTTTGTGTCCTGTGCAAAAAACCGGTCTGTATCAGGTAAGGCTCATAAACATCTTCAATGGTGACTCTTTCCTCACCGATTGATGCAGCAATAGTATCGATACCTACGGGTCCGCCGTGAAAACGCTGTATAATCATAGAAAGGATTTCACGATCGAGGCTCTCCAAGCCCTTTTCGTCAATTCCCAATGCTTTCAAGGTTTTTTTGGTTATGTCGTTGTCAATTACACCTGTGCCCTTTACCTGGCAAAAGTCCCTGACACGCTTCAGCAATCGATTGGCAACTCTGGGTGTGCCTCTTGATCGCATAGCCAACTCCGTTAAAGAAGTTTTTCCTATTTCAATACCCAGTATGTCGGCCGATCGTCTGATTATTTCGGCCAGCTCCTCAGGAGTATACATTTCAAATTTTGAAATGACGCCGAAGCGGTCTCTTAAGGGTGCCGACAGACTGCCCGCACGCGTCGTGGCGCCGATAAGAGTAAAATGTGCCAAGTCAAGCCTTATCGATCTGGCAGAAGGCCCTTTGCCTATGATAATATCCAGGGCATAATCCTCCATGGCTGAGTACAACACTTCCTCTACCGCACGGTTCAGCCGGTGAATTTCATCGATAAACAGTACATCGTTGTCATTGAGATTTGTCAGTATTGCAGCCAGATCCCCGGCCCTTTCGATGGCCGGACCGGATGTTATCCTGAGATCCACGCCAAGTTCATTGGCTATTATTCCCGCCAGTGTAGTTTTTCCAAGACCCGGAGGACCATAAAACAGCACATGATCCAGAGGCT
>CAYYHH010000041.1:0-9197 GCA_964471645.1 uncultured Oscillospiraceae bacterium | reverse complement strand
GCATAGAGGTCGGTGAAAAAAAGAAAGATCCTCTGGATTTTGCACTTTGGAAAGCCAGAAAAAATGAAGATGAAATCGCGTGGGCTTCCCCCTGGGGTATGGGACGGCCCGGCTGGCACATTGAATGCTCAGTCATGTCGACGAAATATTTAGGCGACACTATTGATATTCATGCAGGAGGACAGGATTTAACCTTTCCTCACCATGAAAATGAAATAGCCCAGACGGAAGCCGCGACAGGAAAAACGTTTGCCAATTACTGGATGCACAATGGATATATCACTATAGATAATGAAAAGATGTCTAAATCCAAAGGGAATTTTTTTACCGTGAGGGATATTTTAAAAAGTTATGACGGGGAAGTTATAAGATTTTTCCTACTGTCCGGTCACTACCGCAATCCGATCAACTTCAGCGAAGAACTGATGGAACAGTCAAAGAATTCACTGCTGAGAATGCAAAATGCCAAGCTGACTTTAAGGCACCTTATTGAAAATGAAACCGGAGAACTGAGGGATGAGGAGAAGATACATTTAGGCCACCTGCAGGAATATAGGCAAAAATTCACAGAGGCTATGGATGATGACCTCAACACAGCCGACGCAATCAGCGCAGTATTTGAACTGATAAAACAGATCAATACTTATGTCAAAGACAGGTGTTCAAAAGCCTTTGCCGAGGAATGCATGTCCCTTCTGACTGAATTGACCGATGTTTTAGGTTTACTAAAGGACGGTGGCTTAGAGGAAAAAGATGAAGAAATAGAGGCGCTTATAGCCGAACGCCGGGAGGCAAGGGCAAACAAGGATTTTAAGAGGGCGGATGAGATAAGGGATCTGTTGAAGGCGAGGGGAATTACCTTGAAAGACACACCTCAGGGGATCCAGATAATAAGGGAATAGAAAATGAGATTTTTTGTTATCGCCGATACCCATGGGGATATAGGCGCTGCGGCAGAGGTTTACGAGACGCTTTCCGATATAGACAGAATATTGCACCTGGGGGATTATGCCAGGGACGGATGGCTTCTCGAATCCCGCCTGAGAGTGCCGGTAACGGCCGTAAAAGGCAATATGGACGGCAGCTACTCCAATGACGATTATCAGATAATAAATACTGAGTTCGGAAAGATCTACCTGACTCACGGTCATATGGAGGCCGCAAAGTACGGACCGGAAAACTTGCTTTATAAAGCCTCCTCGTTGGGCTGTAAAGCAGCTATGTACGGTCATACCCACGTTCCGGCATATAAGGATCTTGGGGGTATGTATCTTTTGAATCCCGGCAGTCTCACCCATCCGCGAGGGAATCGGCAAGGTTCTTATGCTGTTGTAACTACTGCACCGGATAGTTTTCGTGCAACCATATTCTATTGGGATCCGTTGCAAAAGGACAATCGGGCGGAGAACAACGAAAAAAAGGGTATTTCCCCCGGCTTCTTGCGTCGAATCTTTAATGACAGCGACGGACAATAATTAACGGATCGATTTAATTTGCCTATAATAATTGATTAAAAAAGGAGAACAGATCTCGGAAATCGGTTCTTTTTTTTAATTGTGTACCTTTACTGTTCACACACTGTATTTACGGTATATCTTAATGGCGGCAAAGGAACGGAATAATTTATTTGCCGGAAGGAAACCTTAATACCGCCGCAGTTTTTATGCATCGGAATCAGAAACAGAGATTTGCGGAAGAAATAATTACACCGGACCAATCACAACGCTATCAAGAAAATGCCGGGTCTGCAGTTCAAATATAGGCGGTCGAACGGTAGACAGAATAGGCTGAATTGGCGGAAAACAATTATCAAAAATATTGCGAAAATATTCAATCTGGTGTAAAATAGATTCAATTAGTTGCAGTTTGATGTTTCCGTTAAAGCGACGCAAGGGTTTTACCTATCGGGTACACCCGATTCATTCTGTGGAATATAGGAGGAGAAAACTATGGACCAGAAGAAGATAATCGCATTTTTAACTGTATTTGTGCTGGTTTTGGCCAGCCTTGCAGGCTGTGGAGGAAACGGAGGAGGCGGGGGAGGAGGAGATGCTGCAGACTATTCGGCAGATAAGCCTATTGTGCTCAGGCTGGCGTCTGATGCGCCGGCGGAGCATATTGCTACAGGCCTCAATAACGATGCATGTGCAATGGTAGAGGAAAGAACGGAAGGCAGAGTGAAAGTTCAGTACTTCCCATCCAGCCAGCTGGGGGACTATCTAACAGTTTATGAGGAAATCGTAAGGGGGACTATCGATCTGGCTCAGATAACGATCCCGGAAAGCATAGACGCAAGGCTGGGGGCGCCTTATCTTCCGTTCTATGCTTTGAACTATGACGAAGTAAAGACACTGTATGCCCCTGACTCCTTCTTGTGCCAGCAGATCGGTGCAATCACGGAGGAGGCAAATGTCAAGTTCCTGGGAATAGTTTTGGAAGGTTTCATCGGAATGGGCTACGTAAAAGAACCAACAGACATGTTTACACCGGGAACCAACAAGCATGTAAAGAGCAGATCGCCGTCTATGGTCACCTTCTTCCAGCCTATGGAAGATCTGGGCTTCGGACCTGTATCAATCCCTTATGGGGAAGTTCCGACAGCCATACAGACCAAAGTAGTTGACGGATGGGTGGGCGGTACCCCCAACATGAACTACGCATGGGTAGGAGAAATGATCAATTTCATGTATGTGAACTATATCTTTGCAGAAGCCACCAGCTATGTAATGAGTGAAAAGACCCTTGGGAAGCTCACTCCCGAAGATCAGGAAATAGTAATAGGAGTATTCCAGGAGCAGAGCATGACGAGCTTCACCGAAGCGGAAACTAACGAAAGGAATTACATGAATAAGCTGGCTGATGATTACGGAGTAGAGGTAGTAGAATTTACACCGGAGCAGGTCAAGGTATACGCGGATTATGTAAGAGAGAAAACGTGGCCAAAACTGGAAGATCTTTTGACTAAGGAATTGATGGACGGATTCAGAAAAGAAGTTGGATTGCTGTAGTTTCAAGTGAAATCATAATCAAAACAGGCATGAGATCGGAGAGGAGGAAGGGGTTTTCTCCTCTCCGGTACTAAAAACTTAAGGAGGTCACCTTGAATACACTGGAAAGAACGAAATTCTGGCTGTGGCTTGAGAAACTTCTGCGTTTTGGTCTGATCGTATGCGGCATCATGGTGACGACGATCGTGTTCGCTGCAACCATTACCCGGGCACTCAGTGTAGACTTCAGAGGCTACGAAGAATTTCTCATAGCTTTTGCATTCTGGCTGTACATGTTTGGAACAGCTCACGGAAGTTTCGAAAACAGCCATATAACTGCGGATATTCTGAGCATAGTCCTGAAGGAAGGTCTAGCAAAAGATATCCTGGATATGATCAAGTATATCCTGACTCTTGCAATAGGGATCATGTTTTTGACCTGGGCTGTAGAACTGGTCCAGTGGACAATAGTTATGGGCACAAAAACCCCGACATGGAGGATACCCATGACCATTCCTCAATCGTCCATACTTTTCGGGCTGGCATGCGCGACTTTCTATAATGCGGTTCGGCTATATAACGAAATCAGGCTGATTGTACAAAAATACCGAAAGAAAGAAAACGCAGCCATTCCGGACAATATGGGGGAAGGGGGTAACGACTGATGACTATAGTTATCGCAATTATCGTTCTTATCGTCATTCTATTGCTGGGGGTACCCATACCTTTCGCATTCTTTGCATCTTCTTTGACACTGGTATGGATAGGTGGGTATGATTACACTTTCCTGCTTCCGTACGGCTACGGCCAGGTAAGTTCTTTAATTCTGATAGCAATACCCCTGTTCATTTTAGCCGGTGAATTGATGGATAAAAGCGGAATAGGCGAAAGCCTTATCGACTTTGTGAGTTTGTTCATAGGCAGGGTGAAAGGTGGCCTGGGAGCCGTCATGGTTATTTCTTGCGGCCTTTTCGGAGCTATTTCCGGAAGCGGTTTCGCCACGCTGTCAGCTATAGGAAGTATAATGCTTCCCAGGATGTATGCGGCGGGCTATCCCCGGGGTGTTTCTGCAGCGCTGATTTCCAGCGCCGCCCTTTTAGGCCTTCTGATTCCACCCAGCCTCAACCAGATACTTTACGCTTTTGTGGGCGGGCAGTCTGTCCTGGCATGTTTCCTGGCAACTGTAGGTCCCGGAATCGTCCTCATTATACTGCTCAGCGCCGTTAATTTCTGGTTGCTGAGAAACAACAAAGACATAAAATTGGCAGACAGGATACCCAAGGAAGAGCGTGTCAAAGTTGTGACAAGAAGAACCACCCGTGCAATCCCCGCCATGATAGCTCCGGTCATTATTTTAGGGGGCATTTACGGCGGCTTCATGACGCCCACCGAAGCAGCTGCTGTATCCGTGGTCTATACCATACCGGTAGGAATCTGGTTTTACAGGGGACTTGACAGAAAGACCTTCCTCGGGGGAATGGTCAAGGCAGGGACGACGGCAGGCGTGGTAATGCTCATGTTATTGTCCGTAATGATGCTGTCAAGGCTTTACGTGATGGAGAATCTGCCCAAGATGATATTGGATATGATGACTTCCATATCCAGCAGTCCCGTGGTGCTGACACTGATGCTGAATCTTTTCCTGATCATAATAGGTATGCTCATGGATGATACCAGCGCCATATTGCTGACGACGCCCATACTGTTGCCGGTGGCAATGGGTATAGGCATTCATCCGGTTCATTTCTCGGCTATAGTGGGAGTGAATATTGGGCTCGGCGGAGTCACGCCGCCTACGGCTCCATTCTTATACCTGGGCTCCAGGGTAGGAAATGCGCCCGTAGGTGAAATGCTGAAACCCACCATGTATTTCATCTTCTTTGCATGGATACCAACCTTGGTTATTACTACCTATGTCCCCGAAGTTTCACTTTGGCTGCCGAGATTGCTGGGGTACGTATAAGAAGGCGGAAGTAAGATTTGGTTCGAATCTGAATTATAATAATAAGGACGGTTCTTTTGGATTCACGCAAAAAATTTTCGCCGAATCAATAGGAACCGTCCCCTTTTTATCGTTTTTTAATTTTATGCGTTCCATCGTTCCGCCGCCAAATCTATGGCACGACCCATCCGGCAAGAAACATGCAGCAGTTTGAAGGCCTTTTTTTGAAGCTTTTTCCCTAGCAGTTCTCGACTTTTTGCACATTAGCCACCGCTAATCATGCTCACTGATCAGATTAGATTTAACGGTAACGATTCAGCTACACGCGTTCCTGGTTTTTTTTACCACCAAATTGCTTTTTCCCTGCCGATATGATAGTATTTTTAAAATTGCTATTGACCCGATATGATAGTATTTTAAAATTGCTGTTGAACAGAAATGAATTAAAATTGAGGATAGCGGAGATTGCATGGAACCGACACAATTGTTATATATGAATACCACATCCTTGGCCTTTTTAGGTGATGCTGTTTACGAAACCTACGTGAGGGAATATCTGGTACGAACTAAACAAACAGGTGCGGACAAGCTCCACAAGGAAGCGGTCCGATACGTAAGGGCCGAAGCCCAGGCTGATGCCCTGAAGCAGCTGTTGGATCATCTTACCGAAGAAGAGCTGGGGCTTGTCAAGAGGGCGAGGAACAAAAGAAGCATGACCAAGCCGAAAAATGCCGATCCGGTTTTGTACAAATGGGCAACGGCTTTCGAGGCCCTGATCGGGTACCTCTATCTTTCCGGCTATAAGGAAAGAATGGAAGAAATCATAGTTACGGTTATGGAAAGTGTGAAGCAAAAAAATGGCCAAAAAGCAGATCAGAAATAAATTCAGGGACAGGTTGGCGGATTACTATCTTACCAATCGTGAAATAACGAAGCAGTACGATGCCCAGCATGAAAAGGACAGAGAGTCAGGGGCCAAGAGGACACTGTCAGGCAGCGAAAAGAAAATGATTGCAGTAACGATTATCGCCCTTGCGCTCTTAGGCCTCAAATATTTGTTTTTTTGACAATATGTACCGGATGATTTAAAGGCACCGGCTTATTTTTCGGGTCTTAAATATTGTATATTAATATGCGGCCTCCAACAAATTCTTTTAACAGTGCACCGACATTAAGCGAAGTCACAGTGGTTATAATTATTGTAAGCGAAAGGGGTTGTATTCTTGAGCAGAGCAGACGATATATTTGCGGCAATGTGCAGGGACATTATCGACAATGGATATTCTTCAGAAGGACAGGTGATCAGGGCAAAATGGGAGGACGGGGCTCCCGCCCATACTATAAAGCGCTTTGGGGCAGTGAACCGTTACGATTTGGGCAAAGAATTTCCTGCTCTGACCCTCAGGCCCACTGCAATCAAATCGGCTACCGATGAGCTTCTGTGGATCTGGCAGAAGAAATCAAACTGCATTAAAGATCTGAACAGCCGCATATGGGATGCCTGGGCTGATGATCAAGGCAGCATAGGAAAAGCTTATGGCTATCAACTTTCGGTCAAGCATCAGTATCCCGAGGGACAAATGGATCAGGTGGACAGGGTGCTATACGATCTGAAAAATAACCCTTACAGCAGAAGAATAATGACTAACCTGTATAATTTTGAAGATCTTCACGAAATGGCCCTTTATCCTTGTGCATACAGCATGACTTTCAATGTTACCGGGGGCAGGCTCAACGCAATTCTGAATCAGAGATCTCAGGACATCTTGGTTGCCAACAATTGGAATGTGGTGCAATATTCGATTTTAGTGATGCTGCTTGCGAAAGTCAGCGATCTTTTGCCCGGGGAACTGGTTCACGTCATCGCCGACGCTCATATTTATGACAGGCACATCCCATTGGTGGAGGAAATGCTGGAGCGCCCACGGTATCCGGCGCCAAAAGTGTATCTGAATCCGGAGGTAACGAATTTTTACGATTTCAGACCTGAGCATGTAATAGTTGAGGACTATCGGACAAATCCTCAGATAAAAAATATACCTGTGGCGATTTGAAGGGATTCCTATAAATTTTCACAATGGCAAGGACAGGAGAATATATGAAAGCTATTGTTGCTGTAGATAAAAATTGGGCAATCGGAAAGGATAATACTCTTTTGGCCCATTTGCCGGGGGATTTAAAATATTTCAAAGAAATGACGTTGGGCAAAGTACTTGTAATGGGCAGGCAGACTTTGGAATCCTTTCCCGGAGGGAGGCCTCTCCCGAATCGCACAAACATCGTTCTCACAACCAATGAAAACTATCCGGCGGTATGCGAGATCTGTTGTTCGGAGGAGCAACTGTTCCGATGTCTTGAAGGTTATGACCCGGAAGAAATTTTTGTTGTAGGCGGGGAACAGGTTTACAAAAATTTTATAGACTATTGCGACGTGATATATGTAACAAAAATAGATGCAGCCTTCGATGCGGACAGATATTTCCCAAACCTGGATGAGGACTGCAACTGGGAACTGACAAGTTTTGGCGATCCGATATCGGAGAATGGGCTGACGTACAGATTTACCGAGTACAAGAGGCGTACCGGCAGAAATGTGAATATTAGGAGTGCCGATGAAAACGGGGATACAGGGCACTGCGATAAAAGCGGGGAAGTGAGGCTCCCTGATAAAAGCGAGGGAATACAACTGTGAGCAATATATTGTTTGGAAGAAACCCCGTAATGGAGGCATTGAAAAGCAGTCGGGAAATAGAAAAAATGGTTATGCAAAAGGGCGGTGAAGGCTCGGTAAAAAAAATTGAAGCCATGGCCAGAGATAAAAAAATTCCCATCCAATATGTGGACAAATCTGCACTGGACAGGATCACCGCGGAGTCATCAGGTTCGGGTGGCAACCATCAAGGTGTGATCGCTTATGTATCTGCCTACAGATATTTTGATGTGGATGACATATTAGCCGGGCCTCGGGAATCGGGGGAGGACCCGTTTTTAATAATTCTTGACGGCATTGAGGATCCCCACAATTTAGGGGCAATAATGCGCACTGCCGAAGGTGCCGGAGCCCATGGTCTGATTATTCCAAGGCGCAGGGCATCGGGTATTACGGATACTGTAGCAAAAGCCTCAGCGGGTGCGGTGGAATATATGCCTGTGGCAAGGGTAACCAATCTGGCTCAGACCATCGATTATTTAAAGTCCAAGGGCATATGGATCGGTGCCTGCGATATGGGCGGAAACGCATATTATGCACATGACCTTACCGGACCCGTCGCACTGGTTATCGGCGGGGAAGGCAGCGGAGTAAGCAAGTTGATATTGAAAAAGTGTGATTTTGTCCTGTCTATTCCCATGGAGGGTAAAATATCGTCCTTGAATGCATCTAATGCTGCCGCTGTCTTGATGTATGAAATAAACAAACAGAGGAAAATGGTATCAAAGGGTAAAGCAATTGAAATCTGAATTTCTGACAACTGAAGAAACGCTGGTCGAATTAGCTCAGAACGGAGACGGTGAAGCCGAAGAATTGCTGATACGCAAGTACAAAGAAGTGGTCAAGACTAAAGCCCACCTCTATTATATAGTCGGGGCTGACAGGGATGATATAATCCAGGAGGGTATGATCGGAATTTTTAAGGCGATACGAAGCTATAACTGTTCCAGGCAGGCTTCGTTCCGGACCTTTGCGGATATCTGCATAGGAAGGCAGATATTATCAGCGATCAAGAAAGCCGCACGCCGAAAACATTCTCCTTTAAATATGTCCGTTTCCCTCAACAAACCTATGTCGGATAACGACAACACCATGACACTTGCAGAAACCCTGTCTACAAACAGCGACTCTGATCCGGAGACACTGCTGCTGATAAAGGAGGCTCTCGATAAAATCTGTGAATGCGGCGGCAATACGCTGAGCCCTTTCGAATCCGTAGTATGGGAGCAATATCTTCAGGGCAGGACGTACAAAGAGATTGCCGACAGGCTCGAAAAACCGCCGAAATCCATTGATAATGCCGTACAAAGGGCAAAGCGAAAAATAGTGGCAATCCTTGAAGAGGACATCTGAATAAGTTATGCCGAACCTTTACAACAGCACAATTATCGCACTTTGAAACGCACTATAAAACAGGTCATAAATAGGTGGGCGCCCGGTTTTAAAATAGGTTGACACCCGGTTTTGTGTATAGTACAATGTGAAAAGTGCAAAGGGACATAGGCTGTTGTAGCTCAGTAGGTAGAGCACATCCTTGGTAAGGATGAGGTAGGCAGTT
>CAYYHH010000040.1:0-9261 GCA_964471645.1 uncultured Oscillospiraceae bacterium | reverse complement strand
CCGCTTTGATAAACCGCCCTCAAGCCCCATATCAGTAAACCGATCATCATCAGCAGGAAGAAAGCCACGCCGATATATCCCATCTCAACCATGGTTTTAAGATAGTAATTATCCATATAAAAATAGCTGAACTCCTCTGTTTCTTCCAGCAGCTGATTGTTCATTGCCACGGCGCCGCCGAATCGCCCGAGCCCAAATCCCGTCCACGGATTGTTTTCCATGAGCAAAAGCCTTCCCGTTACCCACCGCAAAGCCCTGCCTCCCACCGCCGAAGCCTCGGCGTAATCGCTGGTGAACAGGTAAGTGAGCCGCGAAGTAATAGACGGGACGAAAATCAAGGCCGCGGCCATAACAGCCCCCATAATTCCCAGCAATCTTTTATCCATATAAAACGCAAATATCAGCACGGCTATTACCATTCCCACCCACGCTCCCCTGGAAAAGGTAAAAAGCAAGCATAGGCTCATTGCCCCCGTCACCCCCAGGAAAACCAGTTTGTTTACGGCTTTTCTGCAATAATAGATCATCGATGCGGCCATGGGAGCAATAAGTACCATCAAGGAACCTAAGATATTCGGGCTGCCCGTCAGCGAAAATACCCTGGTGCGCACTCCCATTTCGGTCTGACTGACCCAGCTTGCAGGTATGGGAACTGCAATAATAAATTGATATATCCCATGGAGGCTCAAAAGTGCCCCCATTCCCAGGATAGAGTAGAAAATCACTTTAAAATCTTTATCGTCCTCGATAAGCCTGATTACCAAAAAGAACCATACAATGTATTCCACCACGGCCCGGTATCCGGCAACAGCCACATAAGGATGAGGCCTTACTGCCGACATGAGAAGAAAGCCTACAGCCATGAAAAGCAATATATAACTGTCTATGGGTGTCGCTCTGCTCGTTTTCAGGTTTGCTGCAGCTCCCGGGTGCGGCCTCTTTTTACTGCTTTGGGACAAGGCCTTCCTCCAAAGAACTAAAATCACAGCAGCCAGTATAAATGCCTCCTCCCACAGTGAAGATACGATATTTATCCTGACCCTGCTTCTTATTATATAATCAAGGGGCAGATACATTGAAAATGCAACTAGGAACCATTGTCGAAAGTTCAGCCTATTGATTTGAGAAAACAGCAGGCTTCCCTTGGTAATTTTAATATAAAATGATTTAAGGGCGCTAATTATACGATAAAGGATGCTCTTTTCCAATATCCCGCCAATATACAGCAACTTGCGACCGATATTTGAAAGGCACCTGCCATATAGCGAATATTGAGCTGTGTTCTCCGTCCCGCAGAATCCCTCCCATGTTTTTTTAACAAATGAAATCTCATAAGATCCTTTCAAAAATAGAGATAACCTGCCTAGGGCGCTGTACTGCCAGGCATTATGCATAGTCAAAAATAAAGTGCGAAGCCAGATATATATTCTGCTGTTTTGGATTATGGACGTCATGTCTTCACCTGCACCTATTCGCCTATTTCAACGTATCGAATAGTCCCGCTGCTTTCAAAGGTTTGCGTCTTCAGGATGTAGGTCCTGCCGGCCCTCAATTCCTGGCTTCCTATTTTAGGACTGGGCGTACCTTTTGCGACGGTAGATTTTATCCTGAATACCACATCCTTTTTGCTGGGATCCCTGGCATCGACAATTATTCCGTCGGCTGTGACGGCCTGTACTACATAGTCTTCTATCAAAACGTCGGTAATGGTGGCGTTCATGAATTCATTTCCTGCGACCAGCCTTTCCCCTGCGAGATCCTGTCTTATTATCTCGTTGACCAGACGCGGAGGAGTTCCTATGACGACCACCTCTGCCGTTATCTCTACCTGTGGGGATACGGCGTCGTTGATTTTCTGGCCAAAAAGCTGCATCCCGATTGCTCCCGCTATTGCAATTATGGCTATCAGAATCAGCAGATCTACAACATTGATGATTCCGAACAATTTGCCTTTTTCATTGACTATTTTCATTCCGTCCTCCTGCTTTATGCAAATATTCCCTTATCTTTAAGAATCTTTTCCATTTGTTCTACCCGGCGATCCCAGGAGCATGCCTTGCCGTATTCCAATCGTTTTTTCACTTTGAACAGGTCTTTCTCACTGAGGGCTTCTTTACATTTTACCACAAAATCTTCCTTGTTTTCAGCAATATATACTACATCGGAATAATCGGTAACCTGCAAAGGCTCTTCGGTGCTTACGATGGGCTTGCCCGTGGCAAGATATTCGTAGAGTTTTAAAGGGCTTACATCTTTTGATAGTTTTCCTTTTCTGAAAACGTTCAGGCAGACGTTAAATGTCCTGATGATATCCGGCAGTTCATTTTGAGGTAAAAGACCCATAAAATCGACATTGGAGTATTGCTCAAGTAAAGATAAATCTACCCCCGGCAGGCTGCGTCCGATTATAACCAGCTTCCCATGGGGAAACTCCCTGGCTACAGCCTCCAGGCAATCATAATCGATGCATTCCTGCAGCATACCGACAAAACCAAAAACCGGTCCGGAAGCGACGGTGCCGACCGTGGCGCCGGCTTCCAGATCTATGGGCTCTGCCGCCTTGGAGAACAGCTCATAGTCCGCCCCGTTGGGTATCATGCTTACGTTTTCATTGTAATGCCGCAATGTGTCATATAAGCCGACGGCGGTGCAAAACACGCAGGATGCAGATGCCGCCAGATCCTCTTCCATCTTGTCTACTACCCGGGGATCTATCATCCCTTTGTAAGCAGAATGTCTGTCAACGCAGTCATAAATAACCCCTTTGTTTGGTATGAGATCGATTAAATCGCAGGACGTAGGAGAATAACACCAGAGATAGGGATTTTCAAAGCCCGCTTCTTTTATTCGCCGCTTTATGTAACGGGCCAGTTTCCGCTGATTGATCTTATTTATGAAGCGATATTTGTTAAAGAACGGAAATACCGGGGGAGGTGCGAACACGCTTATATTATCCCTGACCTTTTGCCCCTTATTTTTATATTCGGTCAGCCGGGAAAAGGTGGATTTGTCCTTGAGGGGCGCAATATATGAAACCGGCGGGTCTATATAGATGATCTCCGCATCCTTCAACCGGTTCATTACATTTTGTTTGCGGGTCGGTATCGGATAGTAGTTTGAAGTTGAAATGCAGACTATCTGCCTCATTGTGCCCTCCTGTCAAAATTCAGCAGCCTTCTTGCTGCGTCTATATTGATTCCCTGTGCATGTCTTAATTTATCGGCAATCAGCTCGGCTTCATTTTTGCCGCCGCTTTCCATCGCCCGGTCGATTTCGCGGCACAAGCCTTCCGCCGTCAAAGATGACAATGGGATGCAGGCTGTCGATCCAATATCTTTAATGAAGCTGTCCACCTTTACATCGTATGATATACCAATGACAGGCGCGCCGCCGGCTGTGGCGAAAATCAGAGAGTGGAGTCTCATGCCCACCACCGCATCCATGGATCCGAGCATTCCTATGATTTCTTCCACACTGTGTTTTAAGCTGCATGCGTAATAAGGACTTTCCATGCTGACAGTTACTTTGTCAGCCGCCGACATATCCTTTGGAAACTCTATGGGCAAAAATATCGGCATCACCCCATATTTTTTGTAGGCATAGTCGGCAGCTCTGCCCACATATTCGGGATTCTTAAAGTCGGGCCAGTTACGAAGGCAGAACCCTATTTTTCTTATCCCTGCAGGTATTCTTTCCTCTTCAAAGGCGGCCTCAACCGCTTCGGGGCTTGCTTTAGCAATATCTACAGTCGGATCGGCAGCCAGGATTATTTCCGGCTTATCCACTCTCATTTCTTTCAGCAGTTCCAGGGAAACGCTGTCCCTGAGGGTAATGATGTCGGCTGTACTATTCAGTACCCTGCCTGCTATGCGGCGGTTATTGGACGAGTTGATCGGTCCTATCCCGCAACCGTACATTATTATCCTGCAACCGCACCACTTGGCGGCTTTTAGCGTAAAGAGATAGAAATAAAGGGATCTGGATGATGTTATATCCTGGATAAGACTGCCTCCCCCGTTGACGAATATCTCTGCCTTCTTCAGGCTTCTGATAAACGCAAACAGATTGAACAGGTACATGGCTCTGGTCTTGTTTGCTGCCCTGGTCTCCTTTTTTCTCCTGGACATTACCCAAAATGGCATGTCTTCGTCTATTTTGCGAAATTGTGATAATATCGCTTTCAATATAGCTTCGTCTCCGGCATTGCCCCTGCCGTAAGCGCCGCAAATCACAGCGCCGTGCCTGCCGGTACTCTTGCGCCTTCTTATAATAGTCCTGTATACCTTTTCCTGATCCTGACGCATGCGTTCCAGTGAAAAATCCTTTTTTGCTTTCTGAAACAAGTTCTCCGCAAGTTTTCTTCTCAATTCCTCGTTTACAGATAATCTGAATATGTAATCGCCAAAAGTTTTTACATCGCCGGCTTCAAAAAGAAATCCATTTTCTCCGTGGTTGATAAGGGCCGGAATCCCTCCGACCCTGCTGGCTACGGCAGGGCAATGCTCAAATGCCCCCTCCAGAAGTGAGTAAGGAAAGGTCTCGGACAGTGAAGCCAGTACGTTGATATCGACTTTGGAAAAGAAACCTTTGATGTCGCTTATCCAGCCGACGAATTCCACCCGGTCTTCTATTTTAAGTTCCTTGGCCAAACCCTTTAATTCTTCTTCATCCTCTCCGGTGCCTGCGATAAGCAGCTTTAGTCTCGGATTTTTGTCGTAAGCCAGTTTAAAGGCCCGTATCAAAGTACCTATATCTTTAATGGGGGTAAGCCGAGCCGCTATTCCAACGACAATATCCTCGTCATCTTCCTTAGGAGGCTTTGGTTGCGGCGAGGCGGCAGAAAAATCCAGGCCGTTATAAATGGTGAATATACGCCAAGGATCAAATCCTCTTTCAATCAGGTTGTTCTCCATCTTGTCGGCAACAGCCATATAAAAGTCCATATTCCGCAGAGCAATGGCGTTTATTAACCCAAATGTATATTGCTTCAGCGGCATGCCCATGTAATCAAGTCTCGGGTCTGAGTGGACCGTCGTCATAACTGCCGTTGATCTGAGTTTCTTTACGAGCACGCCCAGCATATTTGCCTTGGCTCCGTGGCAGTGAATCACATCCGGATCGAACGCATCCACCTGTGCCAATGCCAGCTTCATATCTTTAAATATGTTCCAGCCGTTTTCCAGGACGGCAACATCCAACCCCATCTCCCTGCCCTCGTCTGCCAGTACGCCGCTCCTGAAACTGATCAGTTTGAGATCGTTGCTGGCAGATAATTCTTTTGCCAGGGACAGTATGTGGGTTTTGCCGCCTCCGATATCACCGCCGGCTGCAAACAGCATAATTCTCATCAAATCCTCCGTCTTGTCTTCCTTAATACAGGCTCGTTATAATGGTTGCCACCTCTGCCCTTGTCACGTTGTTTCCGGGCCACACATTACCGTTGTACCCCGAAACGACTTTTTGCTTTACAAGTGTCCTGACATAAGGCAGTGCCCAATCGGCAATCCGGCTGCTGTCTCCAAAACCCTTCAGGTCATCCTCAGCAAACCCGCGTATTTGTGTACGGCCTATAATAGTCATGACCTCCTGCCTGCTTATCGGGCCTGCGGGATTGAAAACCAAACCTTTTTCCGTTCCGGTCCCCATGATGATGCCCATTCCGTACATGGCCTTTACCGATTCCAGCGCCCAAGCGGGTATTGCCCCTGCATCTATGAAGGGCAAGGTTGTATTTCCGTAACCTTCTGCCTTTTCCCCCATCCAATTGTTCATGAGTACGGCAAATTCGGCTCTGGTTATGCTTTTGTCCGGATTATATGCCAATCCTTTATCGGTATTGACACCGCTTACCACACCCCGGTCGTAAAGATAGACTGTATTGTCCCTTCCCCAGTGTCCGCCCATGTCTATAAATGGCTGATCTGCCATAGCGGCGGCCGGGATAGTCAGTCCTGATCTGACAAGATTTCCGCTTTCGTCCGATACGACCAAGGCTATCCTATGCATTGCTCCATCTCCGACAGGGAGGGTGGAGGTCAAGGTTTTGCTCTCAGATATATATTGGAATTCCAGAGGCTTCCCATCGTAGGTCAGGTTGATTTTTGATTGTGATATCCTGCTGTCTCCTGCATCGCTTATAATTGCAGTCAGTGTCTGGTTGTTTATGCTCGTTTGCACCTGCGGAGGTTCCATATCCACATAAAAACCGATGCCCGCAATAAATTGATCCAAATATATTTCACCTTTCACAGAACCGGTTTTTACTAATTTTATCGAGGAAAGGGATTTTGTCCCCGCCGGCATGGATATGGCCACAAACTTCCAGCCTTTAAAATCCAACTTCGTCCCCGGGATTTCCTTTAATCCGTCCGTCGTGTCAACGATGGGGTTGAGGGTATTGCCTGATCCGTCGCCATATACCCAAAAGCTCATACTTCCGGGGCTTCTGGCAAAGGTCAGGGAAGATGCAAGATATATTTCATCTTCTTCCGCTGCGGCAAAATCATATGCAGCCCCGATGCTCTTGTATCCGAAGCGCACTTTTGTCAGGTCGGTGTTTACCTTTACTGACAGGCCCTTTGCCGTCTGGGTCTGGAATCCATGGGTATCGTTTTCGAAAGTTTCCAGCCTCCAACCCTCGCTTATTACATTTACATTGATTGTCGATGACACGCCCGCTGCCGCCGCCGTTATTTTACCGGTTCCGCTGGAGATGTTGCCCGCCGTGAAAATGCCGTTTTCATCTATTGTCCCGATGTCCCCTTCTACTGTCCAGGTGTAGCATTTGGCTTGAGAATACAGCGGCAATTTCTTATAGGTTGCAGCGGCGGACAGGTCGATTTTTTCACCCGCATGAGCGGTGATATTGGCCACTGCCTTGCCGTCGGTACGGTTGACTATAGTGACGCTGTCGGGCTTTGTCACCACCTCGATCTGTGCAGTCCCCTTTATATAATCGTTTACTTTGGCTACGACTTGTCCGGACCCTGCCGACTTGCCCGCAGTAAATCCGTTGTTTTCATCGAATGTCCCCAGATTGTTTGTTGCGCTGAATAAAACCGTTGACGGTACTTCTACCGGATAGAAATTTGCGTCCGTCCCTTTTATGGTAAAAGTCTGGGTGGCCCCCGCCAGCATTCTCAGGTTATAGGGATAAAGGTGTATGTTTCCCGGCACCCCCGTGGGCGTAGCCGTATTAATCAAAAGAATGTAATTGGCGCAATTTCTAAGCGAACTCTGGGATGGGCTGTTTACCACAGTAGTACTGCTGTCGCCGGGATAAAGGGAATGGATGGCCGTCGATCCTCCTCCGTCCATATTGACCGCTTCAACGCAGCCCAGTTCAAGCAGCCGGTTGGCCAGTTGCGATAATGTAGAGCCCTTGCTGTGACCTGCAATCCTTCCGTCCATAGTATAGAAAACAGCGCTGCCGTCGGCACGAATACCAACAGCGGTACGCGGGTGGATTTCCGCATTGGCCGGCGCAACACTTCTGCCGGCAGTTATCAATTTTTCTCCGCCACCCACAGCATAAACCACATCGTTCCACGATGGATCCCCGGCAAAGGAAAGGCTCACCATATCCCCCGGAACCAGTGTCATGAGTTTGGCTAAAGTCCCCGGATAATCCGTACCCGACGCTATAGTGATAAGCATCATGCCTTCCGGTATAAATGTAGCGCCGATTGAATTATACACTGAATCAACTGTAGCCTGTACCGTACCGTTTAAATACAGATCCTCGGAATCCACAGACACCAGTACGTTATAGGTAGGTATGGCGGCTTTGTTCGTATCATCGTCGGCATAATCCCTTGTGTAAAGCACTATTCCAGAAGCCTTGGTAACAGCTTTGTTCAAATGGATCGCGCCCGTGCCCGTGCCAAGGGTAGGACCGTCCAGCCGGATGTTCATATTTGCCCTGCCGATAATTGTCCGACCGTCCGCAAAAAAACCTACCGAAGGATTGTACATGCTTTCGGAGGTAATCAGCTTCCCGTCTTTTATCGTTAACCCCGTAGGAACGCCGTTGCTCATATTAAAAAAATCGCCGTTCAGACCGGCTATGACATATTTTCCCTCCATGGCGGCCTTGGCAGCTACCGCCTTGAAGCTGGCTGCACCGTAAACATCATTTCCATGAGAAATAATAGGAACCACATCGCCGCCCGGTGTATACTCGATGTAATTCTCCGTGATTTTCTCGGTATAACCCGCATTCCAATATACACCGTTTGCCAGCATAGTTTCTTTCCCTATGAGCAGTTCTTTGCCGTATAGCTTGTCCCCAAGACTATCGGCAAAAGCCGACCAACCGGTGAAAGCGGTGACAAGAAGCATTACTGCAATCAGCACCGATAAACGTTTTTTAAAATTTCCCATGTGTCCTCCCCCTGCCTTTACGCCTACGCCGTGAGAATGTTGTGGCTTTTTAGCGCAACCTTGATCATTTATTAATTGTTGTCTGTCGATTTTTTAATATACTGTCGGTTATTACGGTTTGACCGGTAGATTTTACGGATCATTATTCGATAGAGTATGTACCTTTGACCATTACCCAGATATCGGTAGCCGCGCTTATCCCCCTGCCATCATCTCTTGGAACCAGCAAAAGATGATTTCTCGTTACCGCAAAGCCACCCGCCAGATCCTTACCCTCAGTCACGTCGGAAAGGCCGTCGGCTCCTTTCGCTACCGCCAGGGCGCCTCCGCTCCTTAGAATAAGCTCAGTACCTCCCCCTCCCACCAATGTCTTTCCCGCTTCAACGAATACCGGCTCAAACACGGTTGCCGTACCGCTGCCTCCCTTTTTCAGCGCGGCAATCTGCGCATCCACATAGCTTTTTGTTACTACCGGATCATCCGACGATCCGGGTTCATAGCCGGCAGCCCCCACCGCCGCTGTCGTGGCAATGAGGGCCAGCACTACAATCAATAATGTTAAATTTGTTTTTTTAATCATTCCGTTTCTCCCCTTTGCTTTATCTTAATGGTTCATCATTTACTTAGAAATCCACTATCCCTAGGCTGATAGTGAGTGCCTCATTTGTTCTTTCGATACTGTTTTCATCGATGCGGCCGATTTTTTCTCTCAACCGCTTCTTGTCTATCGTCCTCAGCTGTTCCAGAAGTATCACGGAATCTTTGGCCAGTCCATGGCCCTCCGCAGTTATCTCTACGTGGGTCGGCAGTTTTGCCTTATTAATCTGGGAAGTAACGGCGGCCACAATGACCGTAGGGCTATATTTATTGCCAACGTCA
>CAYYHH010000039.1:0-9290 GCA_964471645.1 uncultured Oscillospiraceae bacterium | reverse complement strand
CTATTACAAATACCCGCAACAGTGATTTAGGACATAAGATAAAACTTGACCCATCTTACATAAGCAGGCTTAGAAAGGGACAGCGCAATCCCATAAAGGATGAATCCATTATCGATAATATGGCTGATTATTTGGTGAGACGTTGTGTATCAGATTATCAGCGCAGAGCATTATCAGATGCGTTGAATATAAGCATGGCCGTCTTTGACACCGTTGAACTTACTGTACTTACAGCAAAATGGCTAATCAATGAAAAAAGCGAAGGAATAAAAGCCGTCGGGAATTTTCTTGATGATCTGGGTCGGTTAAATTCAATTGCAAAGACACCTTCAAATAAGGCAGACGCTGATAAGAAAATAAATGAACCCTCTCTGATGCCCGACGATGAAATATCAGTTTTTTACGGCATAGAGGGTAAGCGACGGGCTGCCGAATACTTCCTGCTGGAAGTGATTGCCCACAGCAAACCGCAAACCTTGCTCCTTTATAGCGATGAGTCCACCGATTGGATGACGACAGATCGCGAATTTGCCGCAAGGTGGGCAAAGTTAATGGTTGAGGTCCTCTCAAAGGGAAACATGATAAAGATTATACATACGGTCAGCCGCGACTTAGATGAGATGCTGAATGCAATCAATCAATGGATGCCTTTATACATGACGGGTTTAATAGAACCCTATCATTACACTAAAAAACGGGACGGGGTGTTCAAACAAACCATGTTTATTTCACCGGGTGTCTCGGCTGTGATATCAAGTTCAGTAGGGCAATCCATCGATCAGGCAGCCAACCTTCTGATCAGAAACCATGATGCAATCAACGCTTATACAGAGAAGTTTCACCAATTTTTGAACCAATGCAAGCCGTTGATGCGAATTTTTACGGCAAAAGACAAAGTGTCTTATTTAGAAACCCTTAAAGAATTTGAAACAGAAAAAAGCAACTCGGTAATAAAAACCGGATCCCTTTCGCTATTAACTATGCCGGAAAATGTGTCATCGATGATATTGTCGCGTATTGGGGCCGAAAACAGCGATCTTGCAGAGTATCAAAGACAAAGAATCAAAAATTTTGAAAATAAGCTGCAAACAAATATCTTTTATGAAATAATACCTGTATTTGATACAGAATTAATCCGGGGCAATAAAATCAGGGTTTCTTTTTCAGATATAATGAGCAGAGAATCTATTTATTACACCAAAAAAGAATACATCGAACATCTTTCGCATTTGGTGTATTTATTGAAGACATATAAAAATTTCCATGTAGTATTGGTTGAAGAAGCTTTAGAAAGCAATTATTTGGTATATGCCAAAGAAGAGTTGGGAGCAATAGTTGCCAAGACGTCAACACCGCCGGTTATACTTGCTGTTAATGAGACAAATCTGACGGCCGCCTTTTGGGATTTTATGAGAGATATAATCGGCGAAAGGGATTATCAAAACCCAAATAATTTGGAAGAAGCGAAAAAACTGGAAAAATACATACAGAGAATAAAATGCGGATCAAAAAAGGAAAACAACTATGACCCAGAATAACAAAATGGCAACAAAGCCTGTACTCCCGCTGATCATTTCGATGTCAGTGCCGCCGCTCATCTCCATGTTTATGCAGTTTACTTATAATTTTGTGGATTGCATGTTTGTTTCATGGATTTCAGAAGATGCTTTGACCGCTGTGTCCTTGGCCTTTCCCCTTACCACCCTGATGCTTTCTATGTCAATAGGCGTAGGCGTGGGGACAAATGTGCTGATAGCAAAATCCCTGGGCAAGGGTGATGACGATATGGCAAATAGCGTGGTCACCCACAGCTTGATTCTTGCTGCTGTATGCGGTGTCCTGATAACCGCAGGAATGCTCCTGATCATCAAACCATATTTCATGCGTTTTACGGATGATCCTGCAATCATTGAAATGGCCATGTCATACATGAAGATATGCGCTTTCATGCAGGTGTCAAGCATGCTGCATGTTTCCATACAAAAAGTCCTCCAGGGAACAGGCAATATGATTTCTCCCATGTGGTTCCAGATTGCCGGTGTCCTCCTCAATTTCATACTCGACCCGATTCTTATTTTCGGCTATTTAGGATTTCCGGCCATGGGTGTCAGAGGTGCTGCTATTTCAACTTTGCTTGGCTATACGCTATCCATGGTTTTAGCCTTCTATGTCCTTCTATTTACCGGGCAGAAAGCAAAAATCAAGGTAAGGGGGTTCAGAATCAGCATAAAAATATTCTGCGATATTTTGATAATCGGCTTGCCGTCCTTCATCATGAACGCCCTTGGCGCTTTTATGACCTACTTTGCGAATTTGTTTCTCGTCACTTATTCTACAACTGCAGTAGCATTTTTCGGAGCTTATTTTAAAATTCAACAGGTAGTCGTAATGACGGTTAACGGCCTCATTCAGGGATGTATTCCCATTATGAGCTTCAACTACGGTGCAAAGCTGGAAAAAAGGCTGTACCAGGCATTCAAATACGGAACGGTGATTGCCATAATTATACTGGGTGCGAGCACGGTTTTGCTGTTTATTTTTCCGTCATTTATCTTGAAAATATTCATGGCCTCTGAAGAAATGATGGAATTCGGCATCCCCGCCCTGCGCATAATGAGCTCCAGCTATGTTTTTGGGGGTATAGCCGTGATGATAGCTTCATTTATGCAGTCTACCGGCAGAATAAGGCAAAGTCTGATCATCAACGTCCTGCGCCAACTGGGTCTTCTGGTTCCGCTGATGTGGCTGCTCTCGAACTTTATGGGAATGTCCGGTGTCTGGTGGGCCTTTATAGTTTCGGAAATCGTTACTGTAATTGTCAGCTTGATCTTCTATAAGCACAAAAAATATAAAGTGCCTGCCATTGATAAGCGGTAAGCACTTTATTAAGCATTTCAGATCTTTTGTTTTAAGCGATCTATGTTATACCAGTTTTATACAATTGGTATAACATTGACGGTTTTATCCTACCAATCCGGATTTTTGGTCCTTGATTTTGCATTATTATTATATGGTCACATAGTCTTCCAAAAACTTTGTCACCAGTTGAACGGTATATTCCATGTCCTGCAGATTGACAGTTCCGACAGCTGTATGCATGTATCTTTGCGGGATACAAATACCACCTGCCAGCACCCCCTCCCCTGCCATGGATGCAGACCAGGCATCTGTTCCGCCGCCTGTCATTACCTCCCTCTGGTAAGGTATGTTGTGCTTTTCGGCTGTTGCAATCAGCCTTCTCGTCAGCTTCCGAGGGACATTATTGCCCGTTGCCCCCAAAATGGGGTCCCAGTCATAGAATTTGATGCCCGGTCCGCCTCCCATAACCTCGGAGCACTGGCGTTCCTCCACTCCGGGTACGCCACCCGTAAGAGTCACGTCCAATGCGAGCATCAGTTCGGGTTTGAAGCGATTCGTAACGGGAGCACCGCCCCTCATACCGACCTCTTCCATAACAGAACCCACCATACAGACAGTAGGCTCGATCATTTTATCCTTAAGTCTTCTCATAACTTCGACCATAACGGCACAACCGGAACGGTTGTCTACCGATTTCCCGGTATAATATCTGCCGCCGTTCAGAACATATCCTTGTCTGTGGAAGCCCATATAATCACCTACCCGAACCCCCGATTCAAGTGTTTCTTCCCGGCTATCCGTCCCCAGATCCATATATAGATCTTCAATTTTGATTACACGCTCGTGATCCTCTTCAGTCATGATGTGGGCGGGCTTGGACCCGGTTACCCCGTACACCATTTTTCCGCTGTCGGTTTTGATGACCATGTCCTGATTAACGGCAGTCCTGTCATCATGGTAACCTACAGGGAGGAAGCGAACCAATCCGTTTTCCTCTATGTAATTGACTATATAGCCGATCTCATCCATGTGGGCTGCGATCAAAATCCTTTTCTCCCGATCCTTGCCATGTTTAATGAACAATTGATTTCCCAAAGGGTCCTCTATATGTTCGTCATATAGCCCTTCCATCTCCTGCATCAATACCTTTGCAACGTCCTCTTCATCTCCGGAGACACCGAAGACATTGTCCAGCTTTATTAAGCTGTTTAAAAGACTGCTATCATTCATAGTTTACTCCTTCTACACTCCCTTACATTATAAAGCCCATTACAATATAGAGCACAAAGGCCGCCCCTCCGGAAATCAAGGCATACGGCAAGGTTGCCATCATAAGTTCACCCGGCCTGATTTGGCATCCCTGTGAACACAGTATGACACCGTCCCCATAAAGGCAGGTGTTGCTCCCAAAGGCCGCTCCTGAGAAGACAGCTGCCGAGGCCAGAATCGGATCAACATCCATTGCCAACGCAAGAGGGATCACTATCGGCATAATAATTGCCGCCAAGTCCCAGAAACAACCGGTGGCATAAGCATATACCGCACATACCAGGAAGACCGCTGCAGGGAGAAATGCACCTTTCATTATAGGCGAAGTTATGGATATAACGTATTCCGCCAACAATAAATCCCCGTTCGCCGCCTGTACAGCGAATGCCAAAACTGACAGAATCAGCACAAATCCCATGCTGATCACACCGTCATAACAGCATGTAAGAAGGTCTTTTATCCCTAATCTTCTCTGTACAGCGTAGAGTACAAAAGCAGAAATCACGCCGAAAAGCGCACCCATAAGTACATCGATACCGGTCAGCAGGGTGGCTGCTATCATTACAGCTAAAGGAATGAGGAAGCCCCACGGTGTAGCTCTGTAATCCTTTTCGTCCTCGTAGCCTTCCACGGCTTCGACCAGCGAAAGGTCTGTGCCTTCCGGGAACACTTCGCCTGTGGCTTCCGCACGCAGGGTATCTCTCTTGATCATCCCAAGCTTCGGAATAATTCCGATGACCTGAAGTATGACAACCAACACGGCTATCCATCCATAAAAGACCAAAGGAATAGCGCTTATATATGCGCTCATCCCGGTTCCGTCAGTACCGACGATACCTTCGTTCTCCATCAGTGCGGCGAAAAATACAGCCCACGATGATAGAGGAATCAGTACGCATACAGGGGCTGCGACGCTGTTGACTACATAGGCCAGCTGGGTTCTTGGAATCCTGAGCCGATCGGTAATCCCCTTCATCGTAGTGCCTACTGCCAAGTTGTTCAAATAGTCATCTAAGAAAATAATAATTCCGAGAATAATAGTTCCGAACATCGCTTGCTTTTTCGTATGTATATATTTGCTCGCCCAACGGCCAAAATCCTGAACCGCATGAGAACGTTCAAAGAGCATAATAAGCATCCCGAACATCGTTATTACCAGCAGCAACCACTGTAAAGTTTCATTTGTCATAGACACATACAGATAATTGAACCATGTTTCCAGAAAGCTCGATACCCCTCCGGCTAGTATGAATGCGCCGACTGAAAGGCCGCATACCATCGCAAAAAGCGTGCGCTTAGTAGAAATCGCTATTACCAGAATAGTTATGACCGGCAATAGGCTTATAAATCCGTACCCCTCCATAAAAGACCTCCCCTAAAAAACCATTGGAAATACTGTTTTCTTATTATACTAAAATTTGCATTTGACTTCTACATATATTTGTTCAAAATCGTACATGGCCTACGCCGCCACCATTGTCACATATTTCCTATACCACTACTATTGTTGCATGCTTCTTATACCAACCACCAGCATTACTGTTAACCCTCAAAGGGCGACATAGCCTGATATTTTTAAAAACATATCGACAATCGATTAATTTTTCGGATATAATTGAATCACTTTCAATTGCTTATCTGGTATATTTTAAGAAATAACTAAACAGGAGAAGTAGAAATGGCTATTATTAAACGACAGAAATTCGAGGTACCAATCAATGAAGTCACAGGAATTGACAAAATGTTCGGCCAGATGATGAAAATCGATCTGGAAAATATCCCTCGTAAATTCGTGAAAAATTTCGAACTTACAAAGCAGATCGCCTATGACCGATTTACGATGTTTTGTCTGTTTGAATCTTTCGAGATTGAGAGCATGGATGCGGATGCAATATCATTGAAAAACGGTACTGTATTAGAATCAACGCTTCTTCCGAATATCTTCCATAAATCTAAAGAATTAGGTTTCTTTGTGGCATCGCTGCGCGGATACGATGAGGCTGATGCTGCTGAAGATAATATTCTGCGAAAGCTGTTTTTGGATAATTGGGGTACCGCTTTTATCGAGCGCGGGGATAAATGGGCAATGCAATTTATAGCAAAAGCGTTAGAATCTGATTGTCTTTATGTAACCAATTCATTCAGCCCGGGGCAAAACGACATTCCAATTGAAATGCAGTCTGCACTTTTTGAGCTTCTCGATCCTTCAGAAATCAATGTCAGACTTAGCGAAAAATATATGATGTATCCTAAAAAATCCGTTTCCGGTATATTTGGTATACAAACCGAAAAGGATGAAAGCAGCGTCCGGCCTTGCGATCTTTGTGAACGCAGAGACACATGTCCTACAGCGTACGCATGATACTGATCGATTGTCCCTGGTGAGCTGTCTTTATGAGACAGCTCGCCATCAATCTGTCTCATGGGTATAAAGAAAGCCGATCATCATTGAGGGTATGTGGTGTAAATGAGCAAACAAGCGGATGAAAAACATATAGACCCCCGATACAAAATAGGAATGAGAAACGTAAAAACCGCCTTGTCTGTTGGAGTTTGCCTTCTGTTTTTCCAATTCATTGGCGTGGGTGATGGAATCCAGGCAGCCATAGCTGCTATTATTTGCATGAAGTCTTCTCTTCAAAATTCCATTCAAACTGGCATAGAAAGAGTCATAGGGACAGCCATCGGTTCCACCCTTGGTGTGATGTCTCTCTTAATAATTGAAAAAATGTCCTTTCAGGTATCGACTTTGCTGGCTATAACCGGCATCATCCTCATTATTTACCTGTGTAACATTTTTAAGGTACAGGCAAGCATCGTTATAGGCCTTGTTGTTTTTTTAATAATCCTTATCGGCGAAAAAGATGTCCCCCCGATTCAATACGGGATAGTCAGGCTTGCGGAAACAATATTTGGTATTATTACCGCTTATGTGATCAACCGATTTTTTGATCCAAGGCACATTCGCAAACTGATCAAAAAGCCCGGGGATCCGACACCGGAAATCAGGGAGATCAATCCGGGAGAACTGGGTCGGATAATGTCCATATGGCTCAGATCCAACCTGGCAGCCCATCCATTTATCGACGCATCTTATTGGCACGATATTTATGACTCGGTACGCAGCCGATACCATAATTCACTACAAATCTTTGCCTACGAAACAAACGGGCAAATAATCGGCTTTATCAGCGTTGATGAGGAGGGAAAAATCGACGGTCTTCATGTGGATGAAAAGAACCAAAATCAAGGGATCGAAGAAAGCCTTCTTGAATATTGCCAGGAACTGTTTCCCAGCCTCACTATAAAGATCTACTCAAATAATGAGAAATTTGCGGAGATTTTGCTGAAAACAGGCTTTGTAATCACAGATGAATCGACGGATAGCAATGTCAACGCCGAGCAATACACTATGGTTCGGTCTCACAAATCGGCGTAGGCCATAATTATGATTTAGTCAGAACCTTAATTAAAAGTTTCAATTATGATTTAGAATTCGGAATAAATATTGACAAAAATCCGGTCCTGTATTATTGTGTTAATTGGTTGATACAATAGTACAGTTCCGTTTTTTATCCGGTCGAAGATATTGTTCCCTTCCTCTAAAAGCGAGAGGATAGTAAAAGTTTATTTTAAAAGGAATCATAAGAACATGGATATCAAATTAAATGAAAACATGCCCATCTATATGCAGATAATGAATCAGATTCGGCAGCAGGTCTCCTCCGGGAAGCTACGCCTAGGGGAGCGTATACCGTCAGTCAGGGAATTGGCCTCCCGGTTTGGGGTGAATCCAAACACAATGCAAAGGGCCCTTTCGGAGCTTGAAAGGGAAAAGCTTTTATGCACCGAAAGAACCAGCGGGCGTTTTGTCACCACGGATGCCGTTCTTGTAAAGGATCTTCGCATCCAGGAAGCAAATAAAGCGGCGGCGGAATTTCAAAGACGAATGGAAGCTTTGGGATTCTCGAAGGAGGAAGCAGTGGAATTTTTTCTTGGCGAATCTGAAGGCGAAATGAGAGTGGGATAAAATGAAAAGAAGCGAGCTCACCTTCGTAAAAAATCCACCGGTGGTAAAAACCGAGAACCTGTATAAGCGTTTTGGCCCTGTCACTGCCCTGGCAGGAATAAACCTTGAGCTACCGGCGGGACGGATTGTCGGCCTGCTGGGGCCTAACGGCAGCGGCAAAACTACGCTTATTAAAATATTGGCAGGTTTTTATACTTCTTATGAGGGGGCTGTTTTTATCGATAATAAAAAACCTTCCCATCTTACAAAAGCAATTGTCTCTTATCAGCCTGACAAAAGTGGCTTTCCTGCACATATGAGGACAAATGAAGCGGTGGGTATCTACAAAAAGTTTTTTCAGGATTTCGATGAGGATCAATGCAGGGAAATGCTCAAGCTTTTTCAGATCAATGGAGAGCATGAAATCAGCCAAATGTCAAAAGGTGTGATTGATAAGCTTCAAATCTGCTTGACTATGTCAAGGAAGGCAAGGCTTTATCTTCTGGATGAGCCAATCGGCGGCGTGGACACGGCGGCAAGGGCTTTCGTACTCAACACCATACTTAACTCCTTTAATCCTTCCGGTACCATAATTGTAGCCACCCATTTGATATCACAGATAGAACAGATTTTCGATACGGCTGTCATCCTTTCGAAAGGCAATCTAATCTACTTCGACGATTGCGACGCTATTCGGCAAAGGTATGGGCGGTCCTTGGAGGATTCGCTACCGAAAATATATGAAGATAGGCGTTGAACATTGAAGCGCGGAGCAAACATCATCGCAGGTTAATGTTAAGGATAATGCTAAATAGCTTACGGAAAATTAGAACTAAGATAGTGTTAAATAGCTTATTAAAAATTAGAACTAAGATAGTGTTAACTAGCCTATGAACGCGAAAGCCGGCACAAATGGACAAAAACTTAAGTTTTGTGGAAAATTATGCGCATATCTGTGTATAATGTCCCCAATTTTGCATAAACCTTTATAAATATGCAGAACGAATAGAAAAAAGACCACAAAACTTGAAATTTTGACCAACTTGAACTTTCAGCGTGGTCGGCATGGGTTGAAATTTTGGCCCTCTCAGACTTTCAGCATAGCAACCAAAATGCCAACATCAAACAGTTCTACGCAAACCGAAGATTATGA
>CAYYHH010000038.1:0-9296 GCA_964471645.1 uncultured Oscillospiraceae bacterium | reverse complement strand
TGCCGGACTTTGCCTACATCCGCAAGGAGTTGCTGAAAAATGGCGTCAGCAAGAAACTCCTGTGGACCGAATACATGGAGGAATGTCGCCTTAATGGAGAACAATCCCTTATGTATTCCCAGTTTTGCTATTACATCCAGCTTGATGAGCAGAAGCGCCGTGCTACCATGCACATATCCTCCGGTTCGGAAGGTTCAAAAAGTTTGCGCCATTTTTTAATCTTAACCAACCGTTTGCACTTTGTTGGAATTATTGTATTACCTTTGATAGATAGTTGACAGGTGATGAGTCATTTGACGCTTACAAGAGTGGGTCATAGAAGCTTGAACCTTAACAAGAGTTGTATTTAAATAACCAGAAGGCTCCGCGCTTAGGTGCGCCGTGGAAATTGAATCTTAGAGTAAGCTGTATTGGATAGTTGTATGGGTAGTTTGACAGCCAAAGCGAAATATAATTGAGCCACATAATCACAGGCCAATCACACATAATCAAACATAATCAAAATGAGTTAAAAAGAGCAGAATTTCAATTAATTTAAGAATTCGAGTGTAAAATGACGATTACAGAGCAATTTTTCAAGTAATTTAAATCAAACTGGAAATTACTTGAAGAATGCTTTAAATTACTTGATTTTTTGCTACGAAAATGACATTACAACTGGTGATTTTAGAATTACTTGATTTTTTGCTCCTAGAACGAGTTTTGAGTTGCCATTTTTGAAATTAGTTGAAATTTTGCACCTTTACACAAAGAATATCGAATTCCGTAGGGGCTTTGAACAAAAAAAAGGCATTTACACAAAGGTATAATCGATCTCGCATTTTAAACATTGCCGTGTGGAGAGAGGCGAATGTCTGTCTGAGATTTACAGATTTCCGGTGATTTGTCTTGATTATGGATCGGAATCAAAGGTATAATGTAATCAGAGAAAAAAGGGGAAAACACTCATATGATAACAGATAATAAAAATGTAATATATACAGTTACCGCCAACTGTCAGGATTGCTACAGGTGCGTAAGGGTGTGTCCCGTAAAAGCAATAAGCGTATCTGACGGGCAGGCTTCCATAGAAGATGAGCTGTGCATAAAATGTGGGACATGCGTCAGGGAATGCCCTCAAGGGGCTAAAACAATCCGCTCCTGTCTGGATCAGGTAAAAGAGCTTATCGCCTCGGACAGAAAGGTTGCGGTGAGCATAGCACCGTCTTTTGCCGCTGCGTTTCAACTGAAAGACAGCGACAGGCTTCCGACAGCCCTGAGGAGACTTGGGTTTGACTATGTATCGGAGACGGCCGAAGGCGCCAAACTGATCACAGAGGAGTCTTTTAAAAGCACCACCGGCGGAAATATATGCACCGCCTGTCCCGCTGTAGTAAAATATATCGAAAAATACAGGCCTGAGCATATCGACGCAATGATTCCGGTGGTTTCGCCCATGATAGCTCATGGAAGGGCATTGAAAAAGCGCCTGGGCGATGATTGGGCCGTAGTTTTCATTGGTCCCTGCGCCGCAAAGAAAGAGGAGGCTCAACGACCCGAAAATCAGGATGCCATCGATTGGGCTCTGACCTTTACCGAATTGATCCGGTGGATGGAAGAAGAAGGTATTGTGTTGGAAGATTGCCCGGAGTCGGAATTTGAAAACGTCGGGATACTGGAAAAGGCGCGCCTTTTTCCGCTTCAGGGCGGCATGCTTAAAACGGGAGATATAGATTGTGACGGAACCAATCCCGATGTCATACATATAAGCGGCGCAGAAGATGTTCTGGGTATTTTGGAATTGACACCGCGGGAATGGCAATATCGGGTGGTCGAACCATTGTTCTGTTCCGGGGGATGCATCAACGGTCCCGGATTTCCAAAAGATAAAAACCTCTTCAGCAGGAAGCAGGATATTATTTCTTATGCCCAAAAAGCCGGCCGCAGGGATGCGGAGGGTGAACACGCAGATATCAATTATGGCACGGATTTCCGGGCACAAACAGGGGTTATTTCAGTCGATGAGGTCAGCGAGGAAAAAATACTTGAGATATTGGAAAGCACCGGAAAGAGCAACCCGGAAATGCAGCTGAACTGCGGCGCGTGCGGATACAAGACATGTAGGGATAACGCCATTGCAGTTGCAAGGGGAATGGCCGAAACGGGAATGTGTGTTTCGTATATGAGACGATTGGCACAGCAAAGGACGGATAGAATCATAGAAACTACCCCCAACGGCGTTGTTACTATAGATTCTGATTTTAATATAATAAACATGAATCCGGCCTTTTGTAAAATGTTCATGTGCAATAACGCAATTATTGGGAGGCATATATCGTATCTGCTCGACAGCGACAACTATGAGAAGCTTGCAGAAGGTAAAGGAGAGCAATTTGAAAGCATCCGAACAAAATACGGGGTAAAATACCACGAAAGAACGTATGCTTTAAGGGATGAAAACCAATACGTAGGGATTTATTCCGATTTAACGAAGTTCAAATTTGACGGTAACCAGATAGATCTTATTAAGAACCAAACATTGGAGCAGGCGAAAGAACTCCTTTATCATCAGATTCGTTTTTCACAGGAAATGGCGCACTATCTGGGCAAAAGTACAGCACAAAGCGAAGAAATGGTAAAAAGAATCATGGATCTATACGAAGAAAGCGACTTTCAACGCAAAGAATGATGGAAGGTTAACAAAGGTGAAGGGTTGTACTTAGTCTCAAGTAATATCAACATAAAACAAATTGCAGAATCAGGGCAATGCTTCCGAATGAACGAAACGGCAAAGGGGTACGCCCTGATTGCTTTGGATAAATATATTGAATTGTGCCAGGTGGATGCCAATACGATTCGGATAATAGGTGCGTCTGAAGAAGACCTTTCCATGTGGGAGGACTATTTTGACACGCATTACGATTATTCCGGCGTTGTAAAAAAACTTACCGAAGGCAATGATGATTTTTTAAAGAAAGCAGCGACTTTCGGACAAGGGTTGAGAATTTTACGCCAGGACCCTTTTGAAACACTTATAAGCTTTATAATCTCACAGAATAAAAACATTCCGGCAATAAAATCGGCCGTTGAGAGAATCAGCGAAAAATATGGTGAGAAAAGGCATTGGGGCAATGATCCGGAGCTTGTTTACAACAGTTTTCCGTCGGCGGAAAACTTAGCAGGTTCCGGTAAGAAAGCCTTGAGGGAGCTTGGCCTTGGTTATAGGGATGAATATGTTTACGAGGCTGCATTGGCTGTGGCGGAAGGCAAATTCGATCTGGGCAGGCTTAAGGATCTCAACGGCGATGAAATAATAGAGGAACTGATGACTTTGAAAGGCGTGGGAAAAAAGGTGGCCAGCTGCGTTGCACTGTTTGCATTTCACAGTTTTGGGTCTGTTCCCGTTGACGTCTGGATTGCCCGGGTCATCGAAACGGTCTACGGGGGAGATTTTTCCTGGGAGCCCTACGAAGATTATGCAGGATTAGTTCAGCAATATATGTTTTACTATATAAGAAATTGCGGTCAATTATGAAATTGAATGTTAAAACCAAGCTATCGTACGGATTGGTAGGTGTAGGGGATGCCACACTGTATACTTTGATCGGCACCTTTCTATTGTTCTTTTTGAATACCGTAGTAGGAATCAATCCAGCCATTGCAGGAACGATTGCTGCGCTTGGTGCTATTTGGGAAACCATTTGCGGGGGGATAATAGGCTATATCTCTGACAAAACAAACACGCGATTCGGAAGACGCAAACCATTTCTGTTGTTTGCATCCTTTCCTCTGGCTGTTTTTACCGGCCTGCTGTTTATAACTATCGATGCGGGGCAAGGATTTAAGATTTTTTATTATGGTTTGATGCTCATTTTATTTTGGACGGCCTTTGCCTGCTTCTTCGTACCCTATCATGCGTGGGGGGCGGAGCTGACGGGTGACTATGATGAAAGAACTGTCCTGAGAGGGTACACTTATGTACTTAACACCTTTGGTATGGCGTTTGGAATGGTGCTGCCTACGATTATAGTCGACTTTTTGATGAACCTCGGAGCAAGCCGATCTCAAAGCTGGCAATGTGTGGGCATTTTATGCGGCTGCATCGGATTCGTAACGATTTTTTTCGGGGCAATGATGGTAAAGGATAAAGATGAAATCGGTTACAAACAGAATCCGGAATCAAGAATCCGGAGACTATCGAGGCCGGCCGTAAAAAAGAACCGGACAACGGATCGGTCGGTGTTGATGCGTATAATAACCATGCTTACTGAGTATAAGCAGGTGATAAAGCTCAGGTCCACCAGATATGTTATCGGGGCCAGCATCACATATCTTATAGGCTATTCGATTTTCTGCGCGGACAGAATATATTTCCTTACATTCAATATGGGTTTGACGGCAGGCCAGATTACAGCCGTGATGGCATTCCTGACATTTTCTTCGATAATTTTTGTTCCCGTTATTTCAATTGCCAACAAACGTTATGACAAAAGAACCATATTCATATTTGGAATGGGCTTGTGCGGTATCACAATGTTTGCGTTCAGATTCATAGGCTTTGGATCTTTATTTTTATTTATTCTGTTTGGTTTGGCCTACGCACTGGGCGGTATATGCTATTGGCAGTTGACTCCGGCTATGATTTATGATGTGTGTGAGGTAGATCAGTTGGTTTATAGCAAAAAAAGGGCAGGGGTGGTCATATCTCTTCAATCCTTGTCTGAATCCGCCTCCAATGCCTTGGGCCTGCAAATAATGGGAATAGTATTGGAATTGAGCGGCTTTGATGCAGAAGCATCCGTTCAGACCGGTAAGGCTCTGATTTGGACATCAAACGCATTTTCAATGGTACCGGCTATTTTCATGTTGATTTCTACGCTGATGATCGCTTTTTATCCCATAACCAAGCGAAATTTTATAGAGGTTACAAACGCTATAAAAGACAGGGAGGAAGGTAAAGAGGTCGATCTGCAGTCCTTTAATAAGCTGATTTAATTTTTCTTTTTCAATTTGTAGAGACAACATCATTAAAATATCACCAAACGCTTGCAACGGCAATAAATTTGTGTTAGTGTATATGTAATAATATGTATAATATGTATTAATGAGGAATAGATATGTCGGGCAGGATAAAATTAGGACAAATGGGCGAGCGAAAGGCCGCTGACTACCTTGCAAGAAAGGGCTACAGAATAATTGAAAGAAATTACAAGTGTAAAGTGGGAGAATTAGATATTATAGCTATGGAGGGAAGGACACTGATCTTTGTCGAAGTCAAAACCAGAAGCAACCTTTCTTATGGCATGCCGTGCGAGTCGATCAACAAAACAAAAAAGGGCCACATTCTCCGCACCGCCCGTTATTACATTCAATTCAACAATTTCGAAAGCCTTGATACGCGAATAGACGTCATCGAAGTCCTTTTGATGGAATCTGACTTTTATATCAACCATATCGAAAATGCTTTTTGAGGAGGGAATATGTATTCCAAAATATTGACCGGGACCATTGTCGGAACAGATGCAGAAGCGGTCGTGGTTGAAACGGATCTTTCGCCGGGCCTGCCAAATGTTACTATAGTAGGTCTTCCCGACATATCCGTCAGGGAAGCCCGGGAAAGAATCAGAGTTGCGCTTTTAAATGGAGGATACAAATTTCCCTCAAAAAGAATAACTGTGAATCTTTCGCCGGCGGATACGAAAAAAGAGGGGACGCATTTTGATTTGCCCATCGCCATCGGAGTTTTGGTGGCATCGGGATTGATTAGTGCAGAGGAAGCATCACGCTATGCATTCATAGGTGAGCTTTCATTGGACGGCAGAATCATACCTGTACAGGGTGCAATCGCACTGGCAATCGGATTGAGGAATTCTGGAATCAATAAACTTATGCTGCCGCATGGCAACAGAAAGGAGGCATCGATAGTAAAAGACATAGATATCCTCCCCGTTGAACATATTTCCCAGGTTGAGGCCCATCTTTCGGGATTCAAGAAGGTGAGACCGTATAAGGCCCGGCCCCGGGAGTCTTCCGCGGTTTCGCCGGTTTCCGCGGGAGACTTTGCCGACGTTGCAGGGCAGGAAAGCGTCAAAAGAGCCCTGCAAGTGGCGGCGGCCGCGGCCCACAATATACTTATGATCGGGCCGCCCGGGGCCGGCAAGACCATGATGGCCCGCCGTTTACCGGGTATTTTACCGACCATGACCTATGAGGAATCGCTTGAAGTGACCAAAATATCGAGCATAGCAGGACAATTGCCCAAAGATAGCGGCCTGATAACCGCCAGACCCTTCAGGTCGCCCCATCATACCATTTCACAGATCGCACTGGCCGGGGGAGGGGCAAAACCCAGGCCTGGAGAAGTTTCGCTTGCTCATTTCGGTGTTCTGTTTTTAGACGAATTCGCCGAGTTCAACAGAAACGCCCTTGAGGTTCTTCGACAACCGCTCGAGGATGAAAAAATCACTATCGCCAGAGCCTCGGGCACGGTTACTTACCCTGCAAAATTTATGCTTGTGGCTGCTATGAATCCATGCCCGTGCGGATATTTCGGCCATAGTAAAAGAAAATGCATTTGCAGCCAAAATCAAATAGTAAGATACTTATCAAAAATATCCGGACCCTTAGCAGACAGGATAGATCTGGGTATAGAAATACTTCCTGTGCAGTTTCAGGATTTTGTGGGCGACGCAAACAGCCACAAGAGATTGGGCTCTGCGGAAATGCGCAAAAAAGTGGAAATTGCCAGGATGGTTCAAATCAATCGATATAAAAACGAAAGCATTTCTTACAACTCACAGTTGTCCCCTCCCCTTATTGCAAAATACTGTCCATTGGACAAAGAATCAAAAAAGATTTTAAGAATGGCTTTCGAAACATTTTGCCTCACAGCCCGTTCCGGCCAGAAAATAATCAAACTTGCGCGGACAATCGCGGACATTGAGGGGGAGGATAACATTTCTTCCGCTCATATGGCTGAAGCAATAGGCTACAATCGAGCTTTTTTCAAGGGAGATAAAAATGGAATTTAAAAACTGCACAATTGAAAAAGTATCTTATAGCGACCGTGATTACCCGGAGCTTTTAAAAACAATCAAAAATCCGCCGCAAAAATTATATTACAAAGGTAATTTGTCTATATGCAATACCCCGTGCCTGGCGGTGGTAGGAGCAAGGAAGTCGACTCCCTACGGGAAATGGGCGGCATATAATATAGCTAAAAGGGCGGCCGAACACGGTGTTACGATCGTCAGCGGTATGGCGGCCGGCATCGATGCATGCGGCCACATGGGAGCGCTGGATGCGGGAGGAAAAACCATAGCAGTTTTAGGTTGCGGCCCTGATATTTGCTATCCGAGGACCAATAAGGACCTTATGGCAAGAATCAATGAACACGGCCTGATCATATCCGAATATTCACCGGGGCAAGGCCCGCTTTCATGGCAATTTCCCGCTCGAAATCGAATAATAAGCGGGCTGTCTTACGGCGTCTTAGTAGTTGAGGCAGGCGTAGAAAGCGGTTCATTGATAACGGCGGGATTCGCCCTGGATCAAGGTAAGGAAGTTTTTGCAGTGCCCGGAAATATTGATAATATCTTCAGTGCCGGAACCAATAAACTGATACAGGACGGCGCGGTACCGCTGACAGAAATAGATGATATTCTGGCATTGCTGGGTATTGAAAATATTAAAAAGTCGAATAAATCCGGATTTTTAAATTTGGGATCGGATGAAAAAAATGTATTGACATTAGTGGAGGAAAATGGTGTGGTTACCATGGATCGCCTGTGCATTCTTGCCAACAAGTCACCTGCATCAATTGGGGCGATAGTCACAATTCTTGAGATGAAAGGTAAATTACATGTAGCAATGGGCAAAATACATGTTGCAAAATAAATGTTTTGGCAATATAATCATTCAATGTAGTAATTGTCTACTATATATATACTAATAGTAAGTTAATAAATCCGATACATGTGTTTATAGCAAGCATTTTGAGAGAAAGGAGTTTATGAGTATCAGATTTCTGATACTTCATACAAGGTTTTTATGAGCAATAAGTCCCTGGTCATTGTAGAGTCACCTTCAAAGGCGAAGACCATCGGAAAGTTCTTAGGAAGTAAATATAAGGTTGTAGCCTCAGTAGGTCATGTAAGAGATCTGCCCAAAAGCAAATTGGGAATAGATATTGAAAACAACTTCGAACCTCAATACATTCCTATCCGCGGAAAAGGGGATATAATCAAGGGCCTCAGAAAAGAAGCGAAAGATTCTTCCCGGATATTCCTTGCAACCGACCCGGATCGTGAAGGAGAGGCTATATCCTGGCATGTGGCACACCTGTTGGGAATTGACGAGGCCGACGCCTGCAGAATAGAGTTCAATGAAATCACGAAACACACTGTCCAGAATGCAGTAAAAAATCCTCGTCCCATTGACAGAAAATTAGTTGACGCACAGCAGGCGAGAAGAGTCTTGGACAGACTCGTAGGTTATAAGATCAGCCCTTTGTTATGGAGAAAAGTACGCAGGGGATTATCTGCAGGCAGGGTTCAATCGGCGGCTTTAAAGATTCTGTGTGACAGAGAAAAAGCCATCCGTGCTTTTGTGCCGAGGGAATACTGGAACATATCGGCATTGCTGGAAAAACTGGGGGATACAGACGGCAAAGATAAAAAGAAGAAACAATTTACTGCCAAGTTGATAGAGCATAAGGGTAAAAAAATAACTGTAGATAACAAGCAAAAATCAGATGAGATTGTTGGGGCTCTTGACAGGAATGGATTCATCGTTAAAAATTTAGAATCCAAGGAGCGCATAAAGAAACCCTTCCCACCATTCACAACGAGCAGTCTCCAGCAGGAAGCATCCAACAAGCTGGGATTCTATACAAAAAAAACTATGCTGATAGCTCAGCAACTGTACGAAGGTGTAGAAGTAAAGGGGCATGGAACCATAGGATTGGTATCCTATATCAGAACCGACTCCGTCAGAATAAACGAGGACGCACATAAGGCCGCCCTCGATTACATCAAAGATAATTATTCGGAAAGCTATGTAGGCAACCATGTTTTTGTCAATAAGAAAAAAGACGTTCAAGATGCCCACGAGGCCATAAGACCTGCAGACATTGATATCCGCCCCGATGATATAAAGGCATCGCTTACAAAAGACCAATATGGGCTCTATAAATTGATATGGTCCCGTTTTTTGGCCAGCCGGATGGCATCAGCAATATTTGACGTGGCAGCGGCGGAAATCGAAAACGGGGATTACACATTCAGAGCCACAGGAAGCAGAATGAAATTTGAAGGCTA
>CAYYHH010000037.1:3225-9305 GCA_964471645.1 uncultured Oscillospiraceae bacterium | reverse complement strand
TGTGTGGGGTTAATCTTCCACTTTTCTCACTGTTGCTCCAAGGCTCTGGAATTTGGCCGCAAAGGAAGCATAACCCCTTTCCAAATGATATATTTCGGATATTTCCGTATCACCTTCGGCCATAAGACCTGCTAATATCATAGACGCACCTGCCCGAAGGTCAGTGCATATGACCTGTGCTCCCTGCAGAGATTTATTTCCCTGAATTATTGCACTTCGCCCCTCAATTTTTATATCGGCGCCCATTCGATTCAATTCGCCCACATGCATATATCTGTTTTCAAAGACGGTTTCGACTACGACGCTGGGTCCGTCTACTGTGGTTAGCAGTGCCATGAACTGGGGCTGCATATCAGTAGGAAAGCCCGGATAGGGCATGGTTTTAATGTCGGTGGACACCAAAGGTTGCAAATCACCTCTGACTCGCATTCCTTCGTCGGTTTCCTCAATAGAAACACCGCATTCTATCAGTTTTGCAATGACCGGCTTCACATGGTCGGGGACAACATTTTTAATGAGAATATTCCCGCGGGTAATGGCGGCGGCTACCATAAATGTGCCGGTTTCTATCCTGTCGGGAATAACGGTATGCTTCGCCCCGTGAAGGGCCGGGACACCCTCGATGCGAATTGTATCGGTGCCGGCGCCTTTGACTTTCGCTCCCATTTTATTCATAAAATTCGCAAGATCTACGATTTCAGGCTCTTCCGCGGCATTTTCGATTACGGTATGGCCCTCGGCAAGAGCAGCGGCCATCATGATATTTTCCGTAGCACCAACGCTGGGAAAGTCCAAGTATACCTTACCGCCTTTAAGCCTATCGGCCCTTGCCTCGACATAGCCGTGGCCTTGTTCAATCTCGGCGCCTAATGCTTGAAACCCCTTAAGATGTAAATCTATTGGTCTGGCTCCGATGGCACAGCCGCCCGGCAGAGCAATTTTCGCCTTGCCTGTCCTTGATAACAGGGGGCCCATGACCAATATGGACGCACGCATGCGTTTAACAAGTTCATATGGAGCTTGTTCTTCAATTATTTGATCAGTCAGTATAGAAATTCGATCGTTCTCGAAATCCGACGTAACCTTAGAACCGATGCTTGCCAGAAGCTTGCACATAACATCCACATCCCTAAGGGCCGGCGCTTCTAAAATTTCGCATTCGCCCTCTGCGAGGAGGGCCGCCGCCATTATGGGTAAGACCGCATTTTTTGATCCGCTGATTGTAACCTCACCCTTGAGGGGCCCATTTTTCCGTACTATATATTTTGCCAAGTTTATCCTCCGGTTATTAACATTTATACAGAAAATAGTATACCACTATTCTGTACTTTGTCAAAACAATCTACCCATTAAAACGTTACCGTTCACACCCGACCTGAGCAGGGCGAATGGTTCACACAGAAACACAGACGGCAACAAAATTGCCTTGCAGTACCCGATTCGACAGCATTTTACAGTAGTATTCGCTATAAAAAAGGAAGAGGTAAAAAGAATTAAGGCAATTATGCTAAAGGGGGACAAAACATAATTTATGAAACCTCTTCCTGTCTCTTTCATTATTACCGCCGGAATTGAAATTATACCCCTATATTATAATTATGTATGATTGTGCCGCAATTCTCATATTATTAAACATGGTCAGGGACAGGCGATCATTACATAATCAGGAGGATTTGAATGGTAATAAAATCTCGCAAAAAAAAATTGCTCCGTCTGAGGAAATGGGATAAGAAAATGATCCGCCTGGGTCTCATCGGAATTTCGTTCATGATTTTTGCCTTTCTCATACTTCCTCTCTTGATGATACTCTGTTTCGGCAAAGGGGGAGAGGAGTTGATTAAGCATGGCAGAATAAGCCAGGACATAACAGTATATCGCATTGAAGAGGGCCGGACCGTAACAATTGATCTTGAGGAATATGTGGCGGGTGTCGTAGCAGGCGAGATGCCCGCAAGTTTTGAGACGGAAGCTCTTAAGGCACAGGCTGTTGCGGCGAGGACATATGGGATTTCTAAAACTATCAGGGGAAAGGAAAAAGGAAACTCGGCGGAACATTTGTCGGCGGCGCTTTGCGACGGCACACATTGCCAGGTCTATCGCAGTGAAAAGGAGCTGGAAGAGATAAAGGGGAAGGAATGGATGGCGGATGGTTGGCGGAAAATCCTTGAAGCCACGGAAGCTACAGCAGGGGAGATAATGTATCATGACGGGGAGCTTGTAGAGCAACCTTTATTTCATTCGGCCAGCGGAGGTAAAACGGAAAATTCAGAGGATGTGTTCGTATCGGCATTACCGTATCTACGCAGTGTTGAAAGTCTCTTTGAAGGTGACGCTCCCTATCAGAATGAAAGCATTTCAATTTCCCAGTCAACTTTTGCCAAGAAAATATCCGAAAAATTCGGCGCTTCCGGAATAAATTCAAACACAATCAAGATCCTGAGTAAGAGCGATGGCGGACGTGTGCAGGAAATCCAGGTCGGTGATAAGGTTCTGAGCGGCAGAGATATCAGAGAGCTGGTGGGCCTGCGATCAGCAAATTTTTCTTTGGCTTTCGACGGAAATGAAAACATAGTATTCACTACACACGGGTATGGCCATGGTGTCGGAATGAGCCAGTGGGGCGCCAACGGAATGGCAAAAGCGGGGTACAATTACAAGGAAATATTGCAGCATTATTATCAGGGGGTGGAGGTGTGCCGGACAAACTAATCCTCCATTGGTTAGTGTGGCCGAGATGTGGTATAATTTTATCGTACAGAATACTTTGCGGGTTGATCACAATGTTGTGACGATCACGATTATATTGATTACGAATCAGAAGAAAAAGATATGTTTGATATAAGAGAGAATTTGAAAGCGCTCCCGGACAAGCCCGGGGTTTATTTGCATAAAGATAAGGATGGGGAGATTATCTATATAGGCAAAGCCATATCGCTGAAGAACAGGGTAAGGCAGTATTTTCAATCCAAATCCAATCTGGATCCGAAGGTCAGGGCAATGGTTTCCCATATAGAAGAATTTGAATACATCATAACAGAAACGGAGATGGAGGCTCTGCTTTTAGAATCAAATCTGATAAAAAAGCATATGCCCAAATACAATGTACTACTCCGCGATGACAAATCATTCCCTTATATTAAGGTTACTTTAGGGGAGACATGGCCGAGGCTTGTTAAAACCAGAAGAATACAAGATGATGGCAGCCGATACTTCGGTCCGTATACAGATGCTGCGGCGGTGACCCTCCTTATTGATTTGCTGTCAGACATATACGGCCTTAAGAGGTGCAGTACCGTCAGTTTTCCGGAAGGTTTCAAGCCCTGTCTCAACTATCACATCCAACATTGCCGTGGTATATGCACGGATATCGTTGACAATGTAGAATATCGAAAACTGGTGGATCAGGCGGTGGAATTCTTATCCGGCCATACCAAGGGTGTTCTCGGCTACTTGAATCACCGGATGGAAAAAGAGGCAGAGGCTTTGAATTTCGAACGGGCAGCCGAATATAGGGATCAAATTGCCGCCGTTAATGCTATACCCGACCAGGAAAGATTGGACGAATTCTTATCGGATATCAAGCGCAATCGAATAAAAATAGTCAGGAGAAAAGCCGAGGAGCACGCCAGACTGTTAGAGGAAAAGAAGAAAGCCCTGTCCGAAGCCTGGGAAAAAGCCGGATTCCGGAATATCCGAAGGATAGAGGCTTATGATATATCTCATATTGCCGGTACGGATTCTGTAGGAGCCATGGTGGTTTTTGAAGACGGGAAACCGTTGCGCAAGTCATACCGACGTTTTCGCATAAAGACGGCTTCCGGCGGCGGGGATACCGACAGCCTTCAGGAGGTGCTTTACAGAAGGTTAAAAAAGGCACAGGAACAATCTCCGAGCTTTCTGCCTTTAGCCGATCTCATGCTGATAGACGGCGGAATAAACCAGGTAAATGCAGTAAAGCAGGTATTGTCGGCCTTGGGATTTCAAATTGCCGTTGCAGGTATGGTAAAGGACGATAAGCATCGCACAAGGGGATTGATCTACGAAGGTGAAGAAAAAAACCTGAGGGATAACAGAGTTCTTCTGCGCCATATTTCGGCTGTCCAGGAGGAGGTGCATCGGTTTGCAATCGATTATCACAGGGGATTGCGATCGAAAAAAATGAGCAAATCAGCCTTGGATGATGTTCCCGGAATAGGGGAGAAAAGAAAATCTGCCCTTCTGAAAGAGCTGGGAAGCATAGAAGCCATTGCAAAGTGCGATACGGATACTCTTGCGAAAATTCCGGGCATGAACCGAGCTGCCGCGGAGAACATAAAAAAACATTTAAATATCATTGTGAAAAACCAATGATGATGTTATAGTAAATTCATGGTAGGGCATCTTAATAAGAGGCCAAATGGATCAGCTAATATTTTAGGAGGATATTCATATGACAGACAAAGAAAAATGCGTTACCGGTGGCTGTGGCGAAGGTTGCGGTTGTGAGGGCGACGAAGATTTTGAAATCATGACACTGGAATTCGATGACGGTAAGGAAGTCGAATGCGAAGTCATGGGGGTCTTCGATGTGGATGGCAAGGAGTATATCGCCCTTTATGCTACGGATGGATCAGATGAGGTGTATCTATACGGATACAAAGAACTTGACGATGACGAAAATGATTGCGAGCTCATAGACATTGAAGACGATGATGAATATGAGAGGGTGTGTGCGGTGTTTGAAGAAATCACCGGATGCGAAGAGGAAGAAGAATAAATTTGAAAATGACCAAAGCCCGCTTCATGCGGGCTTTGACTATTTACGGATCTTTCAACGTTCCATAAAGGCATTTTTTAAAAAAAGTATCGAGATCAATGCGGGGGCCACAGCAAAAAATAAGGTCTTTTTGTCGGATCCTCCCGAGAAAAACGAAAAAATGGCCAATGCGGTAATTACTAAAAAAAACAACCCGATGAGTAAGTAGCGCGTCTTTTTAGGCATTGCGGAAAACCTCCTGATATGTTGTATGTTTCAACTAATACTTATACCACAAAATGATATCACAATTTACCGTTGAATGGAAGTGGTGGTTCTTATATAATGGTGCATGTAATGATAATATGGAGGTTAAAATGAAAGAATATGATGTAATAATTGTGGGTGCAGGTGCGGGCGGAGTTTTCATGTCTTACGAGCTCACAAAATTGAATATAAACGCCAAAATACTAATGATTGACAAAGGCGGAGATCTTTTTCACAGGATGTGCCCGATCAAAACAGGAAAAACACCTACCTGTATAAAATGCGATCCCTGCAGCATTATGAACGGGTATGGGGGTGCGGGAACTCTGTCGGACGGCAAATACAATATCACCACAAAATTCGGCGGCGAGCTCCATTCTTATGTAGGAATAGAAAAGGCCATGGATTTGATGGAATATGTTGACAATGTGCTCTGCGAAATGGGGGGTGCCGAGGCCAAGCTCTATTCAACAGGCAATTCGGACCTGAAAAGAGTAGCTCTGCAGCATAACCTCCACCTGCTTGATGCTAAAGTGAGGCATCTGGGTACCGATCGCAACTTCAAGATACTGGAGAATATGTACGAGTATTCGAAAGATAAAATCGAAATGCTTTTCCATACCCAAGCACAAGATGTCAGAAGAATTGATGACGGGTTCATCGTTGTGACCGACAAGGGGGAAGAATATCACTGCAAGGACCTGGTGCTTGCAACAGGACGTTCCGGGTCAAAGTGGATATCGGATATATGTGAAAAACTTGGTGTGAAAATGACTAGGAACCGGGTGGATATCGGTGTAAGGGTCGAACTGCCTGCTGTAATTTTCAAACACATTACCGACGATGTCTATGAAAGCAAGCTTGTATACAAGACCGATAAATACAACGATATGGTGAGGACCTTTTGCATGAATCCTTATGGTGAAGTAGTAGCGGAAAATACCAACGGCATAGTCACGGTAAACGGGCATAGCTATTCGGACCCCGCGCTTCATACGGAGAATACCAACTTTGCACTGCTCGTGTCCAACAAGTTCACCGAGCCTTTTAAAGACAGCAACGGATATGGTGAATCTAT
>CAYYHH010000037.1:0-3215 GCA_964471645.1 uncultured Oscillospiraceae bacterium | reverse complement strand
CAGCAATGATTATGGCGAGAGCATCGCCCGGTTGTCCAATATGCTGGGGGGAGGCGTTTTATTGCAAAGGTTCGGAGACCTTGTGAAGGGCAGGAGAAGCAGCAGCCGTCGCATGGAAAAGTGCTTCACAAGACCGACACTAAAAGCGACACCGGGGGATCTTTCCCTGGTTATTCCTAAAAGGCAGTTGGATAATATAATTGAAATGGTCTACGCATTGGATAAAATAGCACCGGGAACTGCCAACGAGGATACTTTACTTTATGGTGTCGAAGTTAAATTCTACAACTCAAAGGTAGAGGTGAATGAAAGAATGGAGACCAAGGTCAGGGGACTTTACGCACTGGGGGATGGTTCGGGAGTTACACATTCCCTGTCCCAGGCATCGGCAAGCGGGGTTTTGACGGCCAGGATTCTGGCGGGTGAATATTAGTGTACTGTGCCGTCGCCCATTCGTTGTTTGAGTAATGAACAGAATTGCTTTGGAAAGACGCTCCAAAAATAAATATGTGTATAATAAACGATAATGGAAAGGGGCGGCAGCCCCTTTTCTGTTGAACATACAATATAAGGGCGGAGGTATGACACTTGGAAAACAACGAATAATATTTCAGAAAAGGAAAAGAATAAAATCGAGAACAAATGTGTCTGCAAACACTTATACTTTATCCGACAAGGAGGTAAGTTGCCTTATGTCACTGGCGAGCGAAGAATTATTGAGGAAAATATATATACACAGAAAGGAAATGGGCGGAAAGGGTATTGCTATGGATATGACTACGGAAGATTTATTAAAGAAGGCATTGTACGCGAGAACTGGACGATGTGGAATTAAAAACATTTTTCAAAGATGCAGCCGAGGAGGAAGCTCTTCAGGCCAGAAGGATTCAACAGTTTCTGGGCGATATACAATGATTTATGCATAAGGGTCTGTGCAGATGTGCAGGAATGATAAAAGATACTGTCTTGATAATTTCGGGCAGTATTTTTATGACGTTAATAAGTTGACATTGTTGTGATTATTTAAACATTCGGATAATTTGATATATTTAGAAAATAATTTTCTCAAAAGGCTTGCATACATTAAAAAAACGTACATAATGGAGATAGATATTTTTCATTGTCATTTAAAATCGGGAGGTGATAATTTTAATGAGGATGTTAAAATCGAGAGGAGGTTATAAACATAATGAATCCTAAATTTGAAAACTATTCGAGGATCATGAAGACTTATGCAATTGTAATTGTTTTTTTCATTGTAGTGGTGCTTTTCTCACCTGCTGATGTTGATGACTTTGGCCCGCTGACATTAATACCTGCGGCTTTCCTGCTAGTTTACATCTTTTATACAAAACGCATACTTGAATCTTTGATGCTGGGAGGACTTTTGGGTTTCCTCATGGGGTTCAAAGGGGATTTCTTTTCTCCTTTGAGCGATTCGTTCCTTGACATCATGCTCGATGAAGACATAGGCTGGCTGTTTATAGTATGCGGCCTGATGGGCAGCATCATCGCTTTGATTGAAAAAGCCGGTGGCGCATATGCCTTTGGTGACTGGGTTTCAAAAAGAGCAAAAACCAAAAAGGGTACATTAATGTGGACATGGGTGCTGGGAGCCGTCATATTTATAGATGACTACCTTAACTGCCTTACTGTAGGTGCCTGCATGTCGCCATTGACAGACAGACACAAGGTACCCCGTGAATTTTTGGCGTACATAGTAGACTCGACAGCTGCGCCTGTCTGCGTGCTGGTGCCGATTTCAACGTGGTCTATCTTTATCGGCAGCCTGATGGAGGCCAATGGGTTAGCGCCAAGAGGTCAGGGAGTAGCCTATTTTATTAAAACAATACCATTTAATTTCTATGGATGGTTTGCCGCTTTGATCGTTCCTCTTGTAATATTCGGCTTAATACCGGTGTTCGGACCTATGAAGGGTGCGTTCAAACGGGCGGAAGAAACCGGATTGCTGGCGCCTCCGGGCTCGGAAAAAATCGACATGAAGGCCGGTGAGGTATTTGATCCGCCTCAAAATGCAAAGCTTGCCACATTCTTTTTGCCGATTTTCGTACTTGCAGCGTCGACGGTATACTTCGATGTAGATATGCAGAAAGGGGTTATTGCCACCTGTGCATTTATTTTCGTATATTACATAGGCACAGGAATTATGGGGCCGGAAGAATATATGGACCTTTTAATCAAGGGAATAAAGAATATGTTGTTCCCGCTGTTCATGGTTGTTCTGGCTTACTTCTTCGCCGCCGCCTGCGAAAACATCGGGTTTATGGATTATGTCATCGGACTCGGACTAAGATACATGACGCCTCAGACGCTACCGTTGGTTGTGTTCATAACCTTCGGTATCACTGAATTCATTATGGGTATCAGCTGGGGCATGTACGTAATTGCTATGCCCATAGTTATTCCGCTTGCTTTGTCAATCGGTGCAAATCCATTTATTGCAGTAGGAGCTGTTTGTTCCGCCGGTGTTTGGGGCAGCCACATTTGCTTCTATTCCGACGCTACAATCCTTACTTCTGCGGCCTGCGGCTGCGACAACTTCCGACATGCTATAACCCAGCTGCCTTATGGGCTCGTGGGAATGGTGCTGTCAGTCATTGGTTTTATCACTGTAGGCTATCTGGGAATATAAGTTTAGTATTTTATAAAGCGAGGGCCGTGTAAAATGGACATTACACGGCCTTCATCACAGAAGGAGGGAAAATGGTAACAAACCGTACTCATGAAGGTGGCTATGGTTTTGGAGGATGAAATGGATATAAAAATCAAGAGGGTATATGATGCGCCGGAAAAAACAGATGGGAAAAGGATTTTGGTAGATCGATTGTGGCCGAGGGGCCTTGCAAAAGAGAAGGCTCAATTGGACGAATGGATAAAAGAAGTCGCACCGAGTCCGCAGTTAAGAACATGGTTTGGACATTTGAGTGAAAGGTTCGATGATTTTGCAGATCGATATGTGACTGAACTGAATACTGATCCAATTAAGCAGGAGGCCGTACGGAGATTACTGGAGATAAATTCGGCGGGGGATTTGACCCTTTTGTATGCAGCAAAGAATGAGACCGAAAATCAGGCAGTTGTTTTGCAAAAGTATTTGATGCAAAAAAAAATATAAAAACCTATGGTGTTATTTTAAAACATGTGTTATAATTATTTTCGTTGCGCAGGCATGGCGGAATTGGCAGACGCGCACG
>CAYYHH010000036.1:0-9393 GCA_964471645.1 uncultured Oscillospiraceae bacterium | reverse complement strand
GGAAATGTCCATTAATTTATATACACAATATGGTTATTTTATGGTATACTTCTTTTTTAACTAACAGAATATTAAACAGTACATAAGAGGAGTCTATAGATATATGCATCCGAATCCTAAAACAAAAGCTATTTTTTATATGGTGCTTTGCGCCTTCCTCTGGAGCACAGGTGGTATCTTTTTCAAGCTTCTGCCCTGGAACCCCATGGCTATAGCCGGTATTCGCAGCCTTATTTCCGCCGTAGTATATCTTCTGTTTATGCGAAGTCAGCGAATACCTTTCGTCATCAACAAGTACTCTGTTTTATCGGGCATATTCCTCATGGGCGTTTTCGTCTTTTATATTGCCGCCAATAAGCTGACGACGGCTGCCAATGCAATTGTACTTCAATATTCCGCGCCGATATTTATACTTTTACTTTCTGCAATCGTGTTCAAGCAAAAGATTCTCAAAGGCGATATTCTTACTGTCGCAGGAACAACCCTTGGTATTTCCCTGTTCTTTTTTGGAGACATTTCCGGAGGCTATGTGGTAGGCAATATTCTTGCATTGCTTGCGGGGCTTTTTTTCGCCTCTATGTTTGTAACTACCGGGAGAGCCGACGACAAATCCAGATCCAGCGGAATACTATTGGGTCATATTTTTACCGCAATCGTAGGGATCCCCTTTGCATTCATTTTTCCAACACCCTTTACGCCGACAACAACGGCCGTCATCTTTGCTTTGGGCATATTACAACTTGGTATTCCGTATGTATTGTACGGAATGGCTGCCAGACATTGCTCGGCCCTTGCATGTTCATTGATCGGAACCATCGAGCCGCTGTTCAATCCTGTGTGGGTCTTCATTTTCAATGGTGAAACTCCGGGATTTTACGCCTTGGTAGGAGGGGTTGTAGTTATTGCATCAGTTGTTACCTGGACAATCTGGAGCGCTCGCAACCCGGCGCTTATTACCGAAGCAAACCAACAAGCCAGCAGAGACGATGCCCCTTGATTGAAGCACCGTCCCTGATTTACAAAATCTATATTACGCCCTCCGGCGTCAATGCTGTGCATAATGCACATCTTTTACTAATCCAGAACCAAAGAAGGTGCGGCGTATACCCTTGCGCCGAACTCTTTATCCAGGGCATAAAGACCCCTTCCGTCTTTTCCAAACAGCTCATATTTTTGAATCAATTCGTCAGAGTTCCTCTCTTCTTCCTCTTGCTCTGAAATGAACCAGTTCAGCATCTTGAATGCTCTGTATTCTTTTTTGGCTTGGGCCGCTTCGAAAATATCATAAATCGAAGCTGTTATAAATTTCTCATGCTCCAATGCCGCAGTCAGAGGATCCTTCAGATCTTTAAAGGTAACGTCAGGCGCGTCTATAGCCTCCAACTTTACCTCTTCACCATTATTCAGAAGAAATTCCATAAAGAGAAGAGCATGATCCCTTTCTTCTTGTGCCTGGATATTGAACCAATTGGCAAATCCGTTCAGATTTTTACCGGTATAAAAGTTTGCCATGTCCAGGTAAAGATATGCAGAGAACAACTCCTTGTTGATTTGCTCATTCATTAGCTTGACTATGTCTTTGTTTAACATTTTTCATCCTCCTCGCCAGTTGTCTACATTAATTTATTGACTATCCCTCTGTTTATTGACCCTTAAATGAGCCATTATGCAAGCCCCCTCATGAACTACGGTAAAGCCTTTTTTCTCTGCAAACTTTACAACTTCTTCATTATAGGTACCGGGTTGCAGCCATACATTGGGGTAGGTTGTTGAATCCAGGGCCTGCAAACTTTCCATGGTCACTGCGGGGGGAACAACATAGTCGATAACATCCGGAATCTCTGGAAGATCTTCGACCTTTGCATATATTTTGCTCCCATCATCCATCTCATCATAATTTGGATTCACAGCATAGGCTTTATAACCATAGTCTTTGAATGTATGATATATCCGGTTGGATATTTTCCCCGGATCAGGTGTTGCGCCCACAACAGCCCATATTTTCTTTTCCGCCATCATTTCTACTTTTTGATCGTTGTTCATAACAACCTCCGATCGTTTATATGCAAGTTCTCAGTTTAATGTCACTCGCCATGGATTAGCCCTTAATATGACTATATGATTCCCACAATCACGATTATTGAAACAACAAATAATTCGGGTCTACTGAACGAGCCGGTATAAGAAAAACGACTGCAATCTTGCAAATAAAGAGTTCTCGAGTTGTTCAGCAAGCCCAGATCCGGCGAAAGTAACAAGCTGTTTATTTAGAAACAACAAGCTATCTTGGAAAATTAAGGGTTCACTTGATAAAAAATAACAAGCTATCTTAGAAAAATAATAAGTCCTGTGAGAAGAAATAGCAGGCTATTTAAGGAGGAGCAACCGGTTATTTAAGGATCCTGAGAAGATCGATAAAGGGTCCGTAGGCCGTTTGCTCTATTTCGGGATCGTGCTCAACGATTGATATGGTCTTCATCAGATCCGTGGTTATGCTGACTATGGAGGAGGTTCCTATTATACCGGCAAATAAATCGTGTTCCGGCACTTCTTCCGGACAGACCCGTCCAATGACCTTTCCATTTTCGATTTTCCCATGACAGACAAGTTTTATCACATTACCCCGGGCCTTTGCCTCTTCAATGTCTTTATAGGTTATGGATTCGATCCCCTTCCTTTCGATATCAAGGGGCGTTATCTCCGCTTCCATAAGCACATTCAATAACGTCGCTGTTTTTGCCGCCGCATCCCAACCTTCTATATCCATGGATGGGTCCGCTTCAACGAATCCCTTGCGCCTTCCATCTGCTAATATTGTTTCAAGATTCTTGCCCTTTGCCATTTCTTCAAGGATGTAGTTGGTGGTTGAATTGAGAATGCCTTTTACCTTTGTGACCTTGCATAACGGAAGCGTCTCCTCAACAAGATTAAATATAGGGGTACCATCCATTACAGTCGTTTCAAAAAGAAAACAAACGCCCATTTCTTTGGCTTTTTTGCGCAGTTTCTGATATGCCCATGCCACCGGTCCCTTATTGGCTGTAATCACGTGTTTTCTTCGATCTAAAGCTATATTGATATGGTCGATGGCAGGCTGACCCGAGAATATTTCTAACGGGGTCAGTTCCATAAGAACATCGTAATCCACATCCGATGCCGCCTGAAAAGATGAAATTGGCGAAAAATTATGTCCTGAGGGGTCGAAACGCCCGGACGTTTCTAAATCATGGATAGCGCTTGTGAGATCGATACCTCCGTCATTGTGCAGTGATCCCCGGCTGCCTGTGGTAATTGCCACAACTTTTATATCGTATCCATATTTATCGGCGATTTCAGGTCGTTTCTCGACCAGAAGCCTTGCAAAAGCCCTGCCTGCATTGCCGAAGCCCAACATTGCCAAACGTAGTTCCTTCACCGGTTTATCTCCTGTTCTGTCCATTCTTTTATGGTTCAAAATTCAAAGGCCGCATTATACCAATTAAAACAAAAATCTGCGCTGCGCATGTTTTTATCAGAATTGTAATATTTTGCAGCAGCAATATTTTAAATATACATTGTCACCGTAATCGTTTTATAAATCAAAAATCTCGTATTCGTGATCAAGCAGATTGATGCATAACAGTTTGTTCCTCAGTATATTGCCTCTGCCCAAAAGTATTTTCAACCCCTCCGCTACCTCAATAGATGCGACCACAGCGGGGGTAAAAGCCGGATTTCCAAGTTCTGTTTCGATGCCTTGTACCGCATCGGGAGGATAAAGTTTCTCCAAAGTCCTATCACCGGGAAAAACAGCAGATATCTGTCCATACCAACCCGCAATCGCGCCGTGAACCAGAGGAATTTTTTCCTTTTCACAGCAGCTTTCCAGTATTTTTCTCGTTCCTATATTGTCCAGCGCATCAATTACCAGATCATGCCCTTTTATCAACTCCGTGCAATTGCTTTCTTCGATCATAGTATGGATGGCTGTCAGCGTCACTTCGGGGTTTACTTCTTTCATCCTCTGCATAGAAACCTCTGCCTTACTTTTGCCCAGGGTTTCCATGGTGGATAACAGCTGCCTGTTTAGATTTGTTTCATCAAAAACATCTCCGTCCACAGCCGTTATGTGACCGATGCCCAATCTACCCAGTTCTTCGATGACGAAGCCCCCCAAGCCGCCGCAACCTGCAACAAAGACCTTGTGATCCCTAAGCCCGGCGTTTTCCTCCGGTGAAAGCATATTCATATTCCTGATATAACGTTTACCCATTCTGTTCAACCTCCGCATTATCATTCTAACATAATCAATGACAATGGGGTTGTACAATAAAAAAAACCCTTTCCACGCTAAAGAAAGGGTTTTTTGCCTCGAATATCTTTTCAAGTTATAGGAGGCATGGGAAAAAACAGCGCATCGGTCATCCGCCTGCTGCCAGGCGCAAAACCTTTATAACATCTTCCTTTTCGAGAATACGAGAAGGATAGTCGCTGCCTAACAATTGGGTTCCGTTGATCCAAACCGCAACGCGTCCGGTGTAACCCTTCAATTCAAGCATTTCAGCCACGGTGGTCCCTTCCGGAACAACCTTTTCTTTATTGTTCACTATAATTCTGATATCCATTCCAAACCAAGCCTTTTGATGGTCTCTTCCTTCGGAGCAGTTGTTTCTCTATCCCAACCGGCTAAATCGTAATAGGTATCCAACGCTTTATCGAAATCCTCTTTTGTGATATGAACGCCTTCGTTGGGTCCGCTGGGCATGGGTATGAAAGCCTTTGGCGGCAGGCTGTCGTCACTTCTGTCAAAGCCCTCTCTTACGTTGAACATCCTCATCATATTGAATCGCCGCTCACCGATTTCCTGCAACTCCGCAATGGTTGTATCCCAACCTATTCCATATTTGCAAAACTCGATAAGATCTGCCGGTCCATAAAGCTGCCATGCGGGACCCCATACGAATTGACAAAGCATCAATGTATCCAGCATCGAGTAATATTTTTGAGTTTCATAAGCAAATTTCGCCTTATTATCGTCTAATACCCCATAGGAATCACACTTTTCAAAGGGAGCCAGCATATTTGGCCAGATCCAATTTTGATCATCTTCAGGAGCCATCAATGCGGGATCGTGTTCCGAGGATTGGTGATCGGCGCCGAAATTGTTAACAGAATAGTTGATTGCCAGGTTGGGTTTCATTTGAACCATATGTGCCGGCCATTCCTGATTCTTTGAGGTGACTACAAGCTCTTCGGCCTCCTTGCCTATCATTTCAGCCGCCCGTTTGCTCCCAAGAGCTAGCAAGGAACCTATGCCCTCTTCTTTGTTGGCAATCTTGGGAATTAATTCTGGAAAAGCCGAGCCGTTACCGAAATTCAGTTCGAGTCCATCCGTGTCCTCCTTGGTCAATATTCCCTTCTCATAACAGTCCATAGCCCAAGCTATCGTTGCGCCGCAGGATATAGTATCCAAGCCATACATATTGCACAGTTGATTAGCCTCACAAACATCTGCCAAATTATTATTCCCGCAGTAAGATCCAAAAGTTGCCAACGTTTCGTATTCGGGCCCTCCATACTCCGGATCCGCCCTGCCCGGTATGTCCACAACTCTTTTGCACCGTACGGCGCAGCCAAAACAGGTTTCTCTGTCCACTAATACGGTCTTCCGCATTATATGGCCGCTTATATTCTCCGCGCCCTCAAGCATACCTGAATTCCAGTTGAAGCTGGCCAGGAAACCCTCATCAGCGTGGGGCATAAGACATCCGGCCGATCCGTTCTTAGACAGATCTGTGATTGCACCGTTTGCCGCCATCCTCTCCCTGACATTCAGAGTTAAGGTTTTCATTCCCTCGGGATCAACGGGTTTTACCGGGGGTTGTTTTTTAACGACGAGAGCCTTGAAGTTTTTGGATCCCATGACCGCTCCAAGCCCGTTCCTGCCGTTTGCTCTGCTTCTCATGTGCATTATATTCGCAAAAAGCACCTTGTTTTCACCTGCGGGCCCAATGATTGATGATTCAAGTTTGTCGGTCCCCAGATCCTGTTCGATATATTTTTCCGCTTCCCCCGTAACCATCCCCCACATGGGTTCGGCATCCCGGATCTCCGCCTTATCTTTATCGATGTACAGATAAACCGGAGTATCTGATTTCCCCTTGATGACTATGGAGTCGTATCCGTTTGCTTTGATTTGTGCGGGTATATATCCTCCTACCTGGGAATCCCCCGCTGTTCCGGTCAAAGGGCTTTTGGCGGTGACATTCATACGTGCCTGACCGCTTATGGGTATGCCCGTCAGCGGCGAAACCGAAAATATCAAGGGATTTTCCGGCGCAAACGGATCCAGCCCGGTCTTGCTTCCTACTTCTTTAAACAGCAGATACATTCCGAGGGATGATCCCCCCGGGTACTTACGGTAAACTTCCGCAGGAAGATATTCGGTATCTACCGTTTTTTTACTTAAATCAACATGTAAAATCTTCGCATCCTTTATCATAATTTCCCACCTTTCGAATCAACCTCCTGAAATTTTTGAATAGGCTTTCAGCTCGTCGCCTTCTTTCAGTTTGTCGAAAATCATCACTCTCATACCGTTGATCGCAACAAACCCAAAATTATCTATCTTTGTCCAGTCGATACCGCAAAGCTTCAAAGCCTCTTCAGCAGTGCACCCTTCAGGAACATCAATTATTCTTTCCCGTTCTCCTTCAAAATACTTTGTCAATGTCCCCCGCAGTGTAACTGTTATCTCCATTCTTGTTTATCAACCTCCCAGGTGGTGTCTGACATGCCCTCAGGATTCTCCTGACCTCTGATAAGGCCTTTTCCCTTTCAAATTTTATAAGGTGGCTATCAGACTGTCGGGGAGCATTCCGTCTGCATCCCAACCCAGTACTGCATAATACTGCTGTTTCATATCTTCGAATGCTTCCTCGGGTATCTTCTGTCCGGCTGCCGGGCCGCTTTTTAATACATCGTTGAAAATCCGCTTTGGCGCCGTATCATCCCTGGCAGTGAACCCTTCTCTTTGGTTGAAAGCCCTGGCGATATTGATTACCCTTGTTCCCACATCAGCCATATCCTCTGCCGTCCATTCTTTCCCGGTAACGATAGTCATCAGCTCGGCCATTCTATCCATGCTTATCGTTCCCCAAAAATCGCAAATACAGAGGCTGAATTTCACCGCATTGAACTGAGCCAGATTATATACCATCTCGCCCTTACCTACGGCCGTATACGGAGGTATGGATGCGGCAAAGACCTCTTCATTGGGCGCATAGGCCCTCATATGGCAGGCGCCCCGATCTGAGACCGCATAGGCAAGGGACATGCCCCAGGATCCGCGAGGTTCATACTGGGGATATTCAAGTCCTTTTACCTCCATTGCAAAGTCGGTTCCCCCATATTTTTCGGCCAGTTTCTTGACCCCCATGGATAAATCTTTTCCTATGCCCTCACCCTTGGCCATTAACTTCAGATATTCTATGTATTTGTCCATTTCTCCGAAACGTATTCCAAAATCATGAATACCTCTTTCGGTCATTTCCATCGCCCAGATAATGACATCCCCGGAGCTGATAGTGTCCAATCCCATATCATCTGCTACCTGATTGGCCTTGAGGATAGCCTCGGGATCGTTGTTGCCGGCGTTAGGGCCGGTTACTGCTATGGTTTCATATTCGGGGCCTTCACAGATAGCATCCCCGATTTTTATGAAATTTCCGCATCCGAGGCTGCAGCTTCCGCATCCGCGCTTGCCCTCCAATTTTTCCATAAATACATCGCCGTTGTAATCGGTCCAGTTATCGTCGGTCGTATCAGAAAAATTCTTGTAAGGAAGAATCCCTCCATCCTGGCAAGCCTCTAAAAATGCCGTTGTGCCTGCATCGAAAACAAAGGTGTTGTCTTCCTGCAGCGTATCTTCTTTTTCGATCTCTGCGATCCTCTTGACAGCTTCTGCTATATTGGGGATTTTAACACTGCCTGTTCCTCTGACCACGACGGCCTTCAGGTTCTTGCTCCCCATTACGGCGCCCATTCCCCCTCTGCCTGCCTGCCTGTAATAATCCGATGTAATGCAGGACATGCCGCAAAGGTTTTCTCCGGCAGGGCCGATGGTCAGAACGCTGTAGTCGTGATCGTATTTATCTATCAGAATACCTTCTGTTTCGTGGCACCCTTTTCCCCAGAGTTCGGCTCCGTCTTCAAAGCTGATTTTATCATCTTCAATAAGAAGATATCCGGGCTTATCCAACGCCCCTTCTATAATTATCGCATCATAGCCGGCATATTTGATCCTTAAAGCGGCGTGGCCGCCTATTGAGCAATCGCAAATCGTCCCAGTGGCGGGTGATTTCCCCGCTACTCCCAGTTTACCGGAGCAAGGCACAGTTGTACCCGTCATCGGGCCCGTCATAAATATCAATTTATTATCGGCAGACAGGGGATCTATGCCCGGTTCCAGCTCCTCATAGAGATATTTTATAGCCAGTCCTTTTGAGCCTATGTATTTTTCGGCCCAGTCCATACGAAGGGGCTCAGTTTTAGCTTCTTTGTTGCTCAAATCGATTCTGAGCACTTTGTTCTGATAACCTAACATGCCTTTGCCTCCTCCCTATTCAAAGGTCAATGCCCCCTGGGGGCATACCTTAACACACATCGGATCGCCATCGCAGGTATCGCATATGTAAGATTTTCCTTCTCGTATCCGCACTACCTTCCTTGGGCATTTCTCCGCACAAGTCCCGCACCCAATGCAAACATCATGGTCGACCAAAATTCTGCCATCCATGGAAATTGCACCTGTGGGGCAGTTCTTAAAACAGATCCCACACAAATTGCAGTAGGAATCCTTATACCTGAGTTCGCCACCCTTGTTGTAATAGGTTTCAACGAAAATACGCGCTTTAGACGGAGCGAATGCACCCTCGTGCACAGCAGAGCAAACTTGCCCGCAGAGCTGGCAGCCTATGCACTTCTGTTTTGAAAATTTCAATCTTTTCATTTTTTGCACTATACCCTTTCTAAATAATAAAAAAATGCAAAGAAAAGTATGCCCCACATACATCCTTTGCACAATGGCAGGCCGGAAAATCACTCTCCCGACCCTATCGTTTTCGAAGGCAAGCATCCGTTTGCTTGTCTTGCGAAAATCGGAGTCATTTTAATATTCAGTCTTTTTTCGGTACGTTAAATATACTATAAACCGACCCTGTTGTCAAAGAATAATTGCCGGTTTGCGCTCGCCGGAATGGAGGTTGGTCCCGGTTCGAAAGGAATGCAAATGTGCAAAAAACGCGATAATGTGTGAATGGCATGGTAATATATGTAATCAATTCACTCACTACTTCAAATTTTGTGGCACATTATTTTAGCTTACTTCCACTTATAAACACGTTCGGATCACGC
>CAYYHH010000035.1:8850-9418 GCA_964471645.1 uncultured Oscillospiraceae bacterium | reverse complement strand
TTTTTCATATCTTTAGAGGACGATTTGATGCGCCGTTTCGGGGGGGACAGGATCCAGGGGTTGGTTGGCAAATTAGGTATGGGGGAGGATGTGCCTTTGGAGGCCGGTATGCTGACGAAATCTATAGAGAATGCTCAAAAAAGGGTTGAGGGAAGGAACTTTGCCATTCGTAAATACGTACTGCAATACGACGATGTCATGAACAAGCAAAGGGAAATAATATACGGCGAACGCCGTCGGGTGCTCTTTGGGGAGGATTTGAAGGAACACGTTTTGTCCATGGCGGAAGAATTAGTAAATGAGCAGTTGGACTTCTGCACGTCAGCGTCAAAGTTTGGGGAAGAATGGAACCTGGAGGAATTGGGAAAATCTCTTGGCAGGACTTTCGGATCATTCCCGGCATATAACTACACAGAAGAAGAGTTGCAGGACCTGGACAAGGATCAGCTTCATGAAGATACTATGGATAAGATCCGGCAGGTATACAAAGCAAAAGAACAGGAGATCGGCGAGGAACGGATGCGGGATCTTGAGCGTATGATTTTGCTCAGGGTCGTCGATAACAAGT
>CAYYHH010000035.1:0-8840 GCA_964471645.1 uncultured Oscillospiraceae bacterium | reverse complement strand
AGTGGATGGATCATATTGACGCGATGGATCAGCTGCGGCACGGAATAGGCCTCAGAGCCCTGGGTCAGCAGGATCCGGCCAGCGCCTACGCCAATGAAGGATTTGAGATGTTCGATTTGATGATCAAGTCGATAAAGGACGATACGGTCAGATTCTGCTTCAATGTAACCATTCAGACCCAGACCCAGCGAAAACAGGTCATCGATCTGGGAATTGCCAAAAAGGATGAATTCGACGGCGACGATATTGTAAGCGGGGATGAGCCGTCCGGGCAACAAATACCTGCGGCGGTGAAGGTACCCCAGCGCTCCGGCAAGCAGGAGACAGTGAGAAAACAGCCCACTGTGGGCAGAAATGATCCGTGTCCTTGCGGCAGCGGTAAGAAATATAAGAAGTGCTGCGGGGCAAATTCAGAGGCGTAGAGTTAATAAAAAATTATTATAAGAGGATGTGAGAAGATGATTGAACTTGAATCGATTAAGTACGAGCTCGATGACGAAGCTGAAAATCTAAAAGAATTGGGTGAGTCCCTTTGACCTGTCCGGGTTAACGGAAGGTCTTAAAGATATTGTTGCGCAAATGGAAGCTGACGGGTTTTGGGATGATCATGAAAAGGCCCAGAAGATTTTAAAAGAAAAAAAACGTCTGGAGACAAAGATAGATGAATACAAGAATCTGGTTTCGGAATTTGAAGATGTGCAGCTGATGATCACTCTGGCCGAGGAAGAAGACGACGCAAGTCTGATTCCCGAAATCGAGGGAGGGTATACCAATTATAAGAAAGCAGCAGAAGCATTAAGGATCAGGACTTTGCTGGACGGTGAATACGACAGGAACAACGCCATCTTGTCCATTCACGCCGGAAGCGGCGGGCTGGATGCTCAGGACTGGGCGGAAATGCTTTTGAGGATGTACTCCCGATGGGCGGAAGACAAGGATTATAAGGTGGCCATATGGGATCTCCAGGATGATACGGAAGGCGGCATAAGAAATGCTACCCTTCAGATCCAGGGAGAAAATGCTTACGGATACCTTAAAAATGAAAAAGGAGTCCATCGGATAGTTCGTATCTCGCCTTTCGACTCTTCCGGCCGCAGGCATACGTCGTTCGCTTCCGTCGATGTAATGCCGGAGCTGGACGATGATATAGAAGTCGATATCAACCCGGAGGACCTACGCATTGATACTTTCAGATCCAGCGGGGCCGGTGGACAGCATGTCAACAAAACCGATTCCGCAATAAGAATAACGCATATACCTACAAATATAGTGGTAGCGTGTCAGAATGAGCGTTCACAGCATCAAAATAAAGAAGTTGCCATGAGGGTGCTCAAATCTAAACTATTGGAATTGGCGGAGCAAGAGCATAAGGAGAAGATCGATGAACTTAAGGGCGATTACAGCCAGATAACATGGGGAAGCCAAATCAGATCCTATGTATTCCACCCTTATTCAATGGTAAAAGATCACCGCACAAATGCAGAAGTGGGAAATGTCTATGCAGTTATGGACGGAGAGTTAGATTACCTGATCAATGCCAAGCTGAAACAGCGTTAGCAGTATCGGAGCAGAACACCGTCGGCCCGCGATTCAGTATCGTGGCTTGCACTGTCCTGCGGAAGCTGCGATGCCTGTAATTTTATACAGAGGGAAAAGATGATAATAGAAAAACTGGCAAAAGAATTAAGCCTCAAATTGTCATATGTAGAGGCGACGGTAGAATTAATCGATGAAGGAAACACTATTCCGTTCATTGCCCGATACCGAAAAGAGGTAACGGGGGGGATGTCGGACGTGACCCTCAGGGAATTAGATGAACGGCTGACATATTTACGAAATCTTGAGGACAGAAAACAGGAAGTCATACGGCTTATCGATGAACAGGGAAAACTGACCGAAGGACTTAAAGAAGAAATCCTCGGGGCAGAAGTTCTGCAAAGGGTAGAGGACCTTTATAAACCGTATAAGCAGAAGAGGGCTACAAGGGCCTCAAAGGCCAGGGAGAAGGGATTAGAGCCTTTGGCAGTCATAATTCGGGCCATGAATCTTATGGAGGGGACACCGGAGGATGCCGCCGTCCCCTTTGTATGCAATGATCCTGAACTCATCGAGGCCGGAAAGGGCGCGGCTTCTGTCGAAGAGGCGCTGGCGGGCGCAGCGGATATTATCGCAGAGGCAATTGCCGATGATGCCGATCACATCCGGGATGTCAGGGACCGGACTTATGACGCGGGGCAGCTTATTGCGGAAGCAGTGGATCCCGAAGAAAGCACCGTCTACGATATGTATTATGAATACGGAGAAGGGATTGCTAAAATTCCAAATCATCGTATATTAGCCATTAACAGGGGGGAAAAGGAAAAGAAGCTCAAGGTCAGGCTAACAGCTCCTATTGAGAGTATCCATGAGGCTCTTAAAGATGAAATAATTACAAATGAAAAGAGTATTTTTTCGGGCTTGATGGAAGCAACCATAGAAGATGCTTACAAGCGGTTGATGGCGCCTTCCATCGAACGGGAAATCCGCAACATGCTTACCGAACGGGCGGAAAAAGACGCAGTGAGGGTGTTCGCCAAGAATACCGAAAGCCTGCTTATGGTACCTCCGGTCAAAGGAGCCAGGGTTATTTCCATAGATCCGGGTTTCCGAACCGGTTGCAAAGTAACTATGCTCGACGAGACGGGAAAACTTCTCGCTTATGCGACCATCTATCCGACTGAGCCGAAGAAAGACATTGTCGGTTCCCGAAAGACATTGGCAGCACTGATTGAAAAATATAAAGCAAATTTGATAGCTATAGGAAACGGTACGGCTTCCAGGGAAACCGAGATATTCGTTTCAAATTTCATAAAAGAATCAGGGATAACGGATCTCCAATACACGATTGTAAATGAGGCTGGCGCCTCCATTTACTCAGCGTCAAAACTGGCTTCTGAAGAATATCCTCAGCTTGATGTAACCACCAGAGGAGCCATGTCTATAGGAAGAAGACTTCAGGATCCCCTGGCGGAACTTGTGAAGATTTCACCTAAGCATATTGGTGTGGGGCAATATCAGCACGACATAAATCAGGGGCTTTTGGACGGGGCGCTGACCAACGTTGTAGAAGACTGCGTCAATCGGGTCGGGGTCGATTTGAATACAGCATCCTCATCTCTGTTATCCTATATAGCCGGCATCAATTCCACAATTGCCAAGAATATCGTTGCCTATCGCGAGGAAAAGGGCAGATTCAAAAATAGAAAAGAACTGTTGAAAGTTGCGAGGTTAGGAGAAAAAACCTACAATCAATGTGCAGGTTTCATGCGGATAGCCGATGGAATCAATCCGTTGGATGCGACCGCCGTGCATCCCGAGTCCTACGGTACAGTCGAGCTTATGCTGGAAAAGTTGGGCATCGGAAAAGAAGAAATAGCTAAGGGCGGGGCAAAGCAAATAGATCAGGAGATCGTTCGGACGTATGGGAATATTAAAAATATGGCGGCGGATCTGGATATTGGAACAATGACATTGACGGATATTGTGGGAGAGATAAAAAAACCTGCCAGGGATCCAAGAGAAGGTATGCCGCCGGTGGTGTTCAGAAGCGACGTTCTATCCATTGAAGATCTGAAACCCGATATGGAACTGACAGGCACCGTAAGAAACGTTGTGGATTTCGGAGCATTTGTCGATATCGGGGTAAAGAATGACGGGCTGGTGCACATATCGCAACTCAGTAATAAATATGTCAAAAATCCAATGGATGTAGTCAATGTAGGTGATACGGTAAAGGTAAAAGTTATTTCAGTTGATCTGGACAGACAAAAGGTCGCACTGACAATGAGGCTGTAGTCCGGGGATATTGGAGAGGAACTGCAACATTTTGGGGGAAAATGGTAATATGAACGATAAGATCGATGACACAAAAAATATAGAAACTGTCGGAAAAAAAATCAATACAATCCTGTTCGATTATGACGGTACAATTATGAACACCAACGATGTGGTAATAGCGTCATGGCAGCACACGTTCCGTACTGTGGAAGGCGGAGAACGCCCTGTAGAAACTATTATAAAAACTTTCGGGGAGCCGCTGTTCATCACTATGGGAAAGGCGTTGCCGCATATAGCCGTAGATGAAGGCGTTGAGATCTACAGAAGCTTTCTCAGGGAGCATTACACCGATATGATCTATCCTTTTCCGGGCATGACGGATTTGATAAAAAAGCTGAAGGAAATGGATTATAAAATAGGGTTGGTCACATCAAGAGTCGGAGAAACCACCGTATCCGGGCTTTCCCAATTCGGGATGCTGGAGCATATGGATTGCCTGGTAACATGCGAAGACACTGACAAGCACAAACCCGATCCCGAGCCCGTGAACATTGCACTTCGGAAGCTGTCATCAAGCCCGGGCGAAACTATTATGCTCGGAGACAGCATGTTTGACATTCTCTGCGCGCGAAATGCGGGCATTCGATCGGTTTTGGTAGGCTGGCAAATGGCGGTCAGTGCCGAGGAAATAAAAGGGCCGCAGGGGCCGGATTTCCTGATTGACAGACCGGAGGATCTATACAAAATCCTGTAGCGTCAATAACATTTCGGAATCCATTATATCAAGTGTTTATCCAAGAAAGGAGAGTATGGGTATTAGAGCCTTAATACATCATGCAAGGTTTAAAAAATGGGCAAACTAAAATATGCATTCATTATGGAGTCGGGAACCTTGACTCCGGAAACCCACACTGTGATCCACGAAAATCGTGACAATTACGACATTGTTGCGGCGGTTAACTCGTTGAAAATGGCGGAGGAACTGGCAAAGAAGCTGGCGGGGGAGGGCTTTTCAAATATAGACCTCTGCGGTGCTTTTGACGCCGAAAAAGCAGCGAAGGTAGCGGCGGCGACAGATGGGAAAATCGATGTGCGCTACACAAAGTACAGTCCCGAGGATTCGAAAAGAATGGATACCATGAAATCGCTCAAAGAATATGGAATAATTCTGATGGAAAATCCCATTCCCAAGACGGATTGGCTCTATATGTACAGCGATGAATTCAATACGACAATTGCTTTGGTGAACAGCTTGGAGTCGGCTTGCGAGGCGGCTAAGAAAATGGTGGATGACGGCATCATTTTCATAGAGATGTGCCGCTGGTTCGATGAAGAAAAGTCAAAGACAGTCATAAATGCCATTAACGGGGCGGTACCCGTGGGATACTGCGGATAAATATCGGCAAAGGCTAAAAAGTGAGGTAGAAATGCTCCGCATTTATTACGGCAGAGAAAATATAGATAAAGACAGAGCAATGTTTAATCTTATCGGTCGTTCTATGGGACAATCAGGCATGCAAGGGCACCCTTCGCAAATATTATTGCTCGTTCCCGATCAATATACTCTGCAGGCAGAACGCAACGCAATATCTCTCTTAAATGTTAAAGGCCTTATGGATATGGAGGTGCTTTCATTCTCAAGATTGGCGGCAAGAATCCTCAATGAAACGGGCGGCAGCCGAAGAACCCCCATTGATAAGTATGGTCGCCATATGCTTTTGGCAGGAATACTCAGCAAAGTTGAAGGAGAGTTGCTCACCTTCAAAAACATGAGCGGCTCTCATTCTTTCATTGATATGGCCAATAATCTCATAGCGGAAATGAAGCAGCATAACAGTTCACCGGCGCAACTGAAAAAGATAATAGGCGAGCTGGACGGGGATAGCCTGCTCAGGCGCAAGCTTAACGATATTTCCATTATATTCGAGAACTATGAAGAGCGCATTGCCGACAAATACATAGATACAGAGGATCATCTGGATCTGTTCATATCTAAAATTTCCAAATCTGTTATGGTTCGTGAATCAGAGCTGTGGATATCGGGGTTTGATTCATTTACGCCTAAGTCCGCTCAGATAATCGAAGAGCTCAGCCATTACAGCAAGGGCGTCAATCTGGTAATTACATACGATGATGCTCCTCGGGACAAAGATCTGTTCCGGATGACGGGTGTAATGATACGAAAGCTTGAAGAGGCAGTCGGTGCAGTTCAGATTGAAAAACATCGATTAGATTCGCCTTGTTCGAAGAGAAAAGCACCGATAAAACACCTGGAAAGACAAATTTTCGCACACAGATACGACCCTTTTACAGGCGGGGAGGATGTCATACGTTTTTGCCGGGCGGCCAATTTTTACAATGAAGCGGAAACTGCGGCTTCTTATATTTCTCAGATGGTCAGAGAAAAAGGCCTGCGATTTAAGGATATTGCCGTTATATGTAACGATATAGACGGTCGGGGACATATTATCAAGAGGGTATTCGATGAATATGGAATAAGCTATTTTATTGATCAGAAGCGACATGCCCTCCACAATCCCGCAATCGTATTTGTGTCGGCTTTGATGGATATTTTACAATCGGGATGGGTTTACGAAGATGTATTCAGGTTGGTGAAAACGGGATTTTGTCCGCTTGATGAAGAATCTGCCGAAGACCTGGAAAACTACGCCATACGATATAGGATCCGCGGGGGGAGATGGAAGAAGCCTTTCAGATACGGCAGTAAAGAGTACGAGCCGGAGGAATTTGCCGGGCTTGACGAGGCCCGCCGGATATTGGCTGAATTCATCGGCACCTATGAGGAGATGGTGGAGAATGCCTCAACCGTAAGTGAAAAAACCACAGCGCTATGCGAATTTCTCAAGGTCAATGCAAATCTGGAAAGCAAGCTGGAGCAGCTCTGCCTGGAATTGGAGGACGACTCCGATTTTGAGGCGGCCATGGAAATGCAGCAGATCTGGGAAAGCATATTAAATTTATTCGACCAGCTATCGGAATTGATCGGCGATGAAAAGATAAGCAAGGAAGAATATGCACTTATGTTAAAGGCCGGATTCGAATCAATTGAGTTGGGATTGATTCCCACTACAATCGATCAGGTTGTTGTAGGAACCATGCAAAGAACCAGAATCGGCAACGTCAAGGCCCTGCTGGTAATGGGCGCAAATGACGGTATCCTTCCTGCAGACAGCCAGAGCGATGATATACTGAATCCCGATGAAAGGGCTCTGCTCCAGACCAAAGACATAATTATCTGCAGGGACGATGACCTCAGAAGTATGGAGGAAAGGCTTGCAATATATAAGCAATTATCCAGACCTGAAAACTACCTCTGGATGGGATTTTCTACCGCGGATCTGGAAGGAAAGGAAATACGCCCGTCCATAATCTTTGACAGGCTGAGAAAAATGTTTCCTGATGTACCGGTTGAAAAGGACATCAGAAATCGCAATGACCCTGTTGAATTGCTTGAGAGACCCGAGAGCGGTCTGAGGTTCCTTTCGGAAGCTTTGAGGAAGGCGGAAAGCGACGGAGAAGAACCGGATCTTGCATGGAAGACGGCCTACAATTGGTATCGGGAAAAGGATCACAAAGGGCTGGATTTAATAAAGCAGGGGATGGCTTTCGACAATAAAATCGACAATTTGGAGACCTCTCTGATAACCCGGCTTTTTGGTAAGCAGGACAGGCGGGAATTGAGGATCAGCCCATCCAGGTTAGAAAGATTTTCCCGCTGCCCCTTTGCTCATTTTGTTCACTACGGGCTCGCTCCTAAGGAACGGCGGATATTTGAGGTGGCAGGGCGGGAAGTGGGCGATGTGTACCACCGATGCCTGATGCTGTTTGCGGAAGAGCTTACTGTTGCGGGCATGGCACTGACCCATGAAAAATCTCCCTGGATGAGACTGACAAAGGCAGAATGCACGGCAATGATCGGGAAGATAATGGAGAAGGTAGCTTCGGAATACAGGGAAGGCGTGCTGGATTCCGGGGAGGAAGAAAAATATCGGGCAGTAAGAATGAAGGAAGTTTGCAGCAAAGCCGCCTGGGCGCTTGTGGGGCATGTAAGGCAGGGTCAGATTAACGAAATCTACTTTGAAGAGGGTTTTGGAAGGGGAGAGGGCAGGCTGTTTCCGGCGATTTCTGTTCGGGCAGGGGATCATGAGCTTCTGATTGAAGGTAAGATAGACAGAATCGATGTGCTTCCCGAGGACTATGTGAAGGTGATTGATTACAAATCGGGAAGTGAGAAATTTGATCCGAGGGAGGCTCTTGGCGGTTGGAGACTCCAACTTATGATTTACCTTAAAGCGACCGTAGAGGGAATGAGGTCCCTGAACAGGTCGGCAAAACCTGCGGGTGTATTCTATTTTGAAATATCAGATTCTATGATAAATGCCGACGGCTACGATGAGCGGGCAATAAAGGAGAAGCTTGATACGGAGCTTAGAAAGCTCTATAAATTAGACGGGGTAGTTCTGGGCGACCCTGCCGTGATTGACAGCATAGATTCGGAGATAGATGAGTACTCCGAAATATTGCCGGTGCGCAAAAATAAAGAGGGGGTCGTAGCCGGTACCTCCCGTGGAAAGATGCTCACGGCCGAGGAATTCGATGAGTTTCAATCCGCAATGGACGGTGTCATTATCGATCTTTGTGGCAAATTGGCGGCGGGCGTGATTCACCTGCATCCGAAAAAGACCAGGAATGAAACAGCCTGCAAATACTGCGATTATAAAAGCATATGCAATTTTGAATTATCCTTTGACGGCTGCACTTATGATGTGGTAAAATAATTCTTGCTACATCAGGCAAATGCGGATTGTTGAGATCGTTGACTGCCCCGATCGCCGCCCGGGAAGCCTTTTATAAGGCGCTCATCCCTCGCAATGATATGATGAGTATGTAATAATTATCCAAAAACTTAATAGTTATTCATCATGCTACTGTGGCTCAGTCGGTAGAGCAGCTGATTCGTAATCAGCAGGTCAGGAGTTCGAGTCTCCTCAGTAGCTCCACGA
>CAYYHH010000034.1:1677-9498 GCA_964471645.1 uncultured Oscillospiraceae bacterium | reverse complement strand
CACCTACATGCAACCTTTCATCATAATCCGATTTGCCATTACCTAAATGACATTGTGTAATGAACAGTAACAAACAGTGACAAACAACCCAAACGGACGGCAAGGAGTCATGTAGCAGAACTTCTGCCAATTGACACGTTTAAAATCATGGGGTATAATTGGAACATAATATATGAATGAGTGTTCAAGTGTTCATATGAACGTAGACTAGGGGGAAATAATGAAAAGAAAACAGATAGACCGGTGTGACTGCCATGCCATTCATGGAGATATCATAAACACCGTAAAAGAAAAGATGCCGGAGGAAGAAAAACTGCACGACCTTGCAGAACTTTTTAAAATATTTGGGGACGGTACGAGAATAAAAATCCTTTGGGCTTTGTCGGAGTCGGAAATGTGTGTCTGCGATATCGCAGTTCTTTTAAATATGACGCAATCGGCAATTTCTCATCAATTGAGGATTTTGAAACAGACCAGATTGGTCAAGAACCGCAGGGATGGAAAAGTCGTTTTTTATTCATTGGATGATGACCATGTGAAACATATATTCGATGAAGGATTGATCCATATAAGCGAATAGTAAGAAAAGCAACAAGAATAAAAAGAAATTCAAGAAAAATAGAGAGATTCAGGAAAAATAGAAAGAAAGCAACAAGAATAGAAAGAGGTTATCGGTTATGGCAAAGGCAAAGCCACAGGCAATCAGAAAAGAATTAATATTGGAAGGGCTGAACTGCGCCAATTGCGCAATTAAAATTGAGGAAAAAGTAAATAAAATCGGCGGCGTTGTATCTGCGTCCATGAATTTCGCTAACAAGATTCTGATTATCGAAGTGGGTAATGATGGTGATGTCGATGACATCGTTGCAGAAACCAACAGCTTGATTAAAAAGCTTGAACCCCATGTTACGGTTAAGGAAAAAGCGGTGTCAAAGTCTGAAAACAAGGTATTATTACTTATTGGATTGGGCTGTGCCAGCTGTGCAGCCAAAATTGAAAAAGAAATCAAGGCTTTACCCGGAGTTAAATATGCAAATGTTGATTTTGTTTCGAAAAAGCTGACACTTGAGGTGTATAGAAGAAGTGAGCTCAACGATATTGTGGAGAAAGCATCAATGATTGCAAGCGGAATAGAATCGGGCATAAAGGTTGTTGAGGAATCAAACGTTAATCACAGCCACGATCGCGGCCGCAAGAACGGACACGGCGATAATCACGATCACGGGTACGGTGACGATCACGGCCACGGCGGCGATAGTCACGATCATGATCACGGTCACGGGGAGGGCGTTGATAAGCGTAAACTGATCATCCTCGGTATAGGGGCGGCCCTTTTTCTCGCCGCCATACTTTTAAAGCTTTCCTTTTGGGCGGAGTTTGGAATATTTTTTGTGAGTTACCTGTTGGTCGGCGGTGAGGTATTATTGAGAGCTGCAAGGAATATCTTTCGCGGGCAGGTATTCGATGAGAATTTCCTGATGAGTATCGCCACCATCGGGGCGTTTGCCATCAAGGTGTTCCCCGAAGGCGTTGCGGTGATGCTTTTTTACCAGATAGGAGAACTGTTTCAAGATGCAGCTGTAAACCGTTCCAGAAAATCTATTGCCGCACTGATGGATATCAGGCCGGATTACGCAAACCTAAAGGTCGGGGATTCGACAGAAAAAGTAGACCCGGACGGGGTCAAAGTAGGTGATATCATCCTTGTTAAGCCCGGTGAAAAAGTACCTTTGGACGGCAAAGTCATTAAAGGAAATTCTATGCTGGATACTTCTGCCCTGACCGGCGAGTCCGTGCCGAGGGAAGTTGAACCTGGAAGTGATATTTTGTCAGGCTCTATCAATAAAAACGGGCTCCTTACAGTAGAGGTTACAAAAGAATTTGGTGAATCCACCGTATCCAAAATACTTGATCTGGTACAAAATGCAAGCAGCAAAAAAGCACCTACTGAAAACTTCATTACAAAATTTGCAAGGTACTATACTCCTGCGGTAGTATTTGCGGCGACAGCATTGGCGGTTATTCCACCACTGGCGGTAAATGGGGCAACTTTTACCGAGTGGATCAACAGGGCCCTGGTTTTCTTGGTAGTGTCCTGTCCCTGTGCCTTGGTTATATCCATACCGTTAGGTTTCTTCGGCGGCATTGGAGGGGCATCTAAAAGCGGTATACTCGTTAAGGGCAGCAACTATCTTGAGGCGTTGAATAACGTAGATACTGTCGTGTTTGACAAAACGGGAACATTGACAAAGGGCGTTTTTGAGGTAACCAGGATAAAGGCAAACGGTTCTGTTTCGGAAGCTGATCTTTTGAAATATGCCGCATATGCTGAAAGCTATTCCAATCACCCGATTGCCCATTCAATCCAAAAAGCCTATGGTAAAGAAATAGATAAGAACGAAATAACCGGCTACAACGAGATTTCCGGCCATGGGATAAAGGTTGACATCGGAGGAAAGACCATTCTTGCCGGAAACAGCAAGCTCATGAAGAAAGAAAATATATCTTTTGATGAGGAACAGGTCACCGGGACGGTGGTCTACATGGCTATTGAAGGCAGCTATGCAGGATTTATTGTTATATCGGATGAGGTTAAGGATGACAGCCCCAAAGCGATTCGTGATCTTAGAAGTATAGGGGTTAAAAAGCTTGTAATGCTCACCGGTGACAGCAAGACCGTCGGCGAAAAGATCGGGAAAGATTTGGGGCTTGATGAGGTGTATACCGAACTGCTTCCTGACCAGAAGGTCGAAAGGGTCGAAATACTGGATAAGCAGATGCATTCTAAAGGGAAGCTTGTTTTTGTGGGCGATGGCATCAATGATGCTCCCGTCCTTGCCCGTGCAGATGTGGGGGTTGCAATGGGCGGTGTAGGCTCCGATGCGGCGATAGAGGCTGCCGATGTAGTATTGATGACAGACGAACCTTCTAAGTTGGTCAGCGCCATCAGGATAGCTAAGAGGACACGCAATATTGTATGGCAGAACATCATATTTGCAATGGCGGTCAAAGGTATCGTACTTCTGCTGGGCGCCGGAGGCATTGCTACAATGTGGGAGGCGGTGTTTGCAGATGTAGGGGTTGCGTTACTGGCGGTGTTGAACGCCATGCGCGTTTTGAAGGTCTCTGAGAGGCACTAACCGCATTTACCCGAAATCTTATGAAACCTTAATAATTAACCGGGCAATGCCGCAAAAGTTTGGTAAAATACATAAAAACTGATCAAGATGGAAGTTAAAATAGGAAACAAAATATTGGTTGCAGATAACGCTGGTAGTGTTCGATGCCAGGTAGCAAATGTAATCGGTTGTGTCTGGTAACTGATATTGGATAGGGGTGAAACACTATGGATATAATGGTTGAGAATGTATCCCCGAATGATATTGGGGAAATAAACACCATACAGAAGCTTGCCTTTGAGGATTCCTATAATAAATACAAATTTTGCCCGGCATATGAGGCCAGTGATGAACAAATGGCCTCCTTCCTCGATAAAGCCAGCGCATACAAAATATTATTGGAAAATATAATTATTGGATCAATATTTATCTACGTTGTAGGGGGTTGCCATTATGAGCTGGATACAATATCAATTCATCCCCAATATCACAATCTCGGAATTGGAGAAAAGGCGATTCGCTCTGTTGAAAAACTCTTTCCTGACGCAGTAAAATGGACTCTTTCAACTCCGCAAGAAGATTATAGAAATCGTCATTTCTATGAAAAGCTTGGTTATAAGCAAATCGATACTGAAGTTGTTAATGAACATTTGACACTGATTCGATATGAAAAGCGAATATAGGGATCGGTAGTGGTACTGAGCTTTACCAAGCGCCAAACACGAATGCCGCCTATAGTATTACTATAAGCGGCATTCAAACCTAATATCGAAACAGTTATTATACGTCTTACAGCAGATAAGGATCATCCTCCGGTTCAATGAAACTCTTCGGATCATAGTCGGTTCTGATCTCCTCTTGGTCCGGTATCGCTGCTATGTTGATCGATTCTACATCAAGCTCCGGATGCATATTATTTGCCTTAAAATTCGCCTCGTAGGAATCTCTTAACGGAAGATTCAAATCCACATCATCAATATTTATTTTTAATGCTTCGGCAACGCCTCTTCCATACTCAGGATCCGCTTGATAGCAATTATTTATATATCTGTGCTTGATTTGTAGTGTGGAATCTGCCATGTTTCTGGCGGTATTCGCAAACAATACCCTTTTTTGATCATCTGTCATTGCCCTGAACAGCTTTCTGGGCTGTGTAAAATAGCTGGAATCATCTTCTCTGAAATCATACTGATAGGCATCCCCGGCTTCTTGAACCGGCTCCATCATATTCATGGCTTCTTTCCAGGCACCATAGCTGTTAGGCTCATAGTGAAGCTCCGAGCCCAAGTTGCCGTCAACCCGCATTTGCCCGTCTCTGTGGAAGCTGTGAGGATTTTCCACTCCCTTTGGGGAATTAACCGGGATTTGATGATGGTTTACACCCAGTCTGTACCGGTGTGCATCACCGTATGAAAACAGCCTGCCCTGGAGCATCCTGTCAGGAGAAAATCCTATTCCCGGAACCACATTTGCCGGTGTAAACGCCGCTTGCTCTACATCCTGGAAATAATTATCGGGATTTCTGTTCAATTCAAATACACCTACGGGAATCAATGGGAATTCTTCCTTGTACCACATCTTCGTTAAATCAAAAGGATTGTAGGGCATTTTTTTAGCTTCTTCTTCAGTCATAACCTGTATATACATTTTCCATTTGGGAAAATGCTTCTTTTCGATAGCCTCATATAAATCTCGCTGGTGACTTTCTCTGTCGTTTGCAACTACTTTCCCGGACTCTTGATCTGTCAGGTTTTGTATTCCTTGCTGGGATCTGAAATGAAACTTTACCCATACCCGCTCGTTATTATCATTTATCATGGAATAGGCATGACTGGAGAATCCGTGCATGAATCTGTATGAGGAAGGTATCCCTCTATCGCTCATGATAATGGTAGTTTGCAGCAGCGATTCCGGAAGAGAACTCCAAAAATCCCAGTTTGTATTAGGGCTTCTCATATTAGTCCGCGGATCCCTTTTTACGGCATGATTTAAATCTATAAACTTCTTGGGATCACGGAAAAAAAACACCGGTGTGTTGTTTCCTACCATATCCCAATTACCATCCTCGGTGTAAAACTTCAATGCAAATCCGCGGATATCCCTTTCGGCGTCGGCGGCACCTCTTTCACCGGCAACTGTGGAAAACCTTGCAAACATTTCTGTTTCTTTGCCAATCTCCGAAAAGATTTTTGCTTTGGTATATTTCGTTATATCGTGGGTGACTTTAAACGTACCGAATGCGCCGGAACCCTTGGCATGCATCCTTCTTTCGGGGATTACCTCCCTGTCGAAATGTGCCATTTTCTCTAAAAACCATACATCTTGAACCAACAACGGTCCCCTTACACCTGCGGTCATGGAGTCCTGATTATTTGTAACCGGGGCACCGGCAGCAGTCCTTAATTGGGGGTTCTCTGATCTGTTATCATTTTTGCTTGGCAAATTATTCCCTAAACCGTTTTTGTCCATTGGATTATGGGAATTATTTTTAGTTTTATCCATTAAATTGATTCCTCCTTCCACAAAGTATCGATTATCGATCATATGTCAGTCAATTTTTTCGATACAGCTTATGCTAACTTCACTATTGAATAATCATATACCCGATTACAAAGGGATTAATCCAAAAATATTAAAGTAGGAATAATTCTTAAAATAAGCTATCGATCCCTATTGATCCTCTGAAGGTTCTCCACAATATTTTCAAACCTTTTTTCATCTGCAAGAAATGAAAATACCGGGTTTTTCTGCACAATATCCAGCGCGTTTTTCATTATTAATTTTTCATTCCTGGGAGGATCTATGCCCAGGTCAAGCTTATCAAGGCGGTTTTCAATCAAATCAAAGAAATCATCTCCATGGAGCCGCAGTGAATACGTATCTTTTAACACGATATCCGCATATATCTCCAGCATTTCAAGAGTCTTTTCTTTTTTATCTTGGAAAGCAAAACCTTGTGCTCCACAAATATACAATCCCGCTAAAACGGCCGGATGCAGCTTTCGTAAATTGAAAATGTCTGCAAGCCCGAGAGCCCTGTGAAGCGCCTCGTCAAATTTTGCAGGGTCATCTGTGCTGAACATGAGATAATTGGTAAATAAATTGAACATCGATACAATACTTTTATACATAGCAATTTGCAATACAGCCTTTGCCTCTTGGGTCTGCCCGGTCATCTGATGGGCCGATGCAATTAGGGGCTCGTGTAGCATTTCCTCTAATGAATCTGTTCTCAACAAGTTCAAAGTTGACTGAGGATCTCCGGCGGCAAGACACGCGCATGCCTCCATATACAAGGCTTGTTTTGCAAGAGCTAAATCACCGCTTTCCTCTTTAACGCGGATAAAAAGTTTTTTGACTTCTTCGATAATCTTAAGAAGATCGTCCCGATTGATAAAAAACTCAATGTGGTTTGTTATCAGAATACCCATCTGCAGCAATAATGGAAAACATGCGTTGTACTTTTTAATGATCTCCCGGCATTCATCTATTACAATATCAAAGGGCTTTGTCGCAAAATCGTCGGAAAGCCTCCGGTAGAGCTTTCTTATTTCCTCTTTTGTCATTTGTGGTCTGTAATTGATCAGTTCATCGATGCTGATGTTAAAGAAAGAAGCCAAGACAGGGAGCAAGGCCACATCGGGATAGCTTTGATGGGTTTCCCATTTTGATACGGAAGCTTTTGTTACCCCTATATGGTTTGCCAACTCTTCCTGGGTGATACCTTTTTCCTTGCGTTTGGAAACAATCATTCTTCCAATATTGATTTCGTTCATAAAAATCACACCTCCTATGATAATATAATTCTAAATTCTCACAAGTATACTTTCAATGGATTAAAGATGGATTAGTACAAATGAAATCAACTGTTGCGATACCGGGATTATTATGATGCGGGATGTGATGTTCTATAAAACCTTGCTTAAAAAGTTCTTTGTTCTTTCGTTTTGGGGATTTTCAAAAATCTCCTGGGGAGTTCCGGCTTCAACAATCAGCCCTTCGTCCATGAACAATACTCTGTCTGCCGCTTCCCTGGCAAATCCCATTTCATGGGTAACGATGACCATTGTCATTCCCTGATGGGCCAGTTTTCGCATTACTTCAAGGACCTCACCGACCATTTCGGGATCAAGAGCCGATGTGGGTTCGTCAAACAGCATGATTTTCGGATTCATAGCAAGAGCCCGTGCAATGGCGGCCCTCTGCTTTTGCCCCCCTGAAAGAGAACCGGGATAGACATCTGCCTTATCCTCGAGGCCGACAGATTTCAATAGATCTAAGGCGTCCTTCCTCGCGGCGCGTTTGTCTTTCCTATGAACTTTTATCGGTCCGATCATTACGTTTTCTACTGTGGTCATATGGGGGAAAAGGTTAAAATTTTGAAATACCATTCCCAATTTTTGCCGCACCACATTTATATCAACATTATCGGAGTTGATTTGTTCGCCATTAATGTATATGTGACCGGTTGTAGGGGTTTCCAAAAGATTGATGCATCTCAGAAAAGTGCTTTTCCCGGATCCGGAAGGGCCGATAACACAGACCACCTCATTGCTGTTGATAGTTTCTGTGATGCCTCTCAATACATTTAAATTACCATAGCTTTTTGTCAGGCTATTTACTTCTATCATTTTGTGCCATCCTTTTTTCCATGTACGCCACCAATCTTGACAAGGGGATTGTTATGCTCAGATATACGAAT
>CAYYHH010000034.1:0-1667 GCA_964471645.1 uncultured Oscillospiraceae bacterium | reverse complement strand
TAAGCAGGCCATGCTTCAAACGTTGCCGCCGCCCAAAGCATGCTTTTTCGCGTGGTTTCCACAATTGAAATCATGCTTAATACTGCAGTCTCCTTTACCAGTGTAATAAATTCATTGCCCAGCGCAGGTAAAATAATTCTGAATGCCTGGGGTATAATTATGTGGCACATTGCTTGAGCATGGTTCATTCCTAATGATCTGGCCGCCTCCATCTGCCCCTTATCAACAGCTTGTAAACCGGCTCTGATTATTTCGGCAACATAGGCCGAACTGTTGATTCCGCACACGATTATACCTGCGATCACAGGATTATCCCATCTGAAATTTATACCATAATTCTGTAACAGCATGGGAAGGCCGCCATATAAAAGTAACGCCTGAACCACTATCGGCGTACCCCGCAGAAATTCAATATATACGGTGAAGATTATCCTTAGTACCCTAAATTCTGACATCTTGCCCAACGCTACAAAAAAGCCGCCGACAACTCCTATCAGCACGGCAAAGATCGTTATTTGCAGAGTTACGCTGACACCGCTGTATGCAATTAATATCCCTTTTATATAAACTCCCAATAGTCTCTCCTTGAAATCTTATCAGACGGTTTCAGCCGGCAAACGCGCACAATACTTTCATGCTTTGGTTATTCGCCTTATCCCGGCCGTTACCGCAAACAGAAAAGGTTCTACGCCTGCTTGGTTTCGCAAGCATCGCAAACCTCTTCTGTTGATTTTTTAATTCTAATCCTGCTTCGTTGCCAGGCAGCGATAGTTGATGGCTTATAGCTTATAGCTTATAGCTTATAGCGGCTTTATCCCTTTGGTACAGTCACCAAAAGCTAACCCACCCGGGGTTATGATTATTCAAACCACTTGGCATATAAATCATCAAATGTACCGTTATCAATCATGTTTTGAAGACCGGTATTTATCTTATCCAGCAATTCCGAGTTCCCTTTTCTCACCGCAAAACCATAGGCCTCGGCATTCAAAACGTCCCCGACGACCTCGATGGTCCCCGGCTTTGCATCCATATAAGCCTGTGTTACAGGCAGATCATTTATCAGCGCATCAATCGTTCCGTTCATCAGGTCCATTATAGCAACGTCCAATCCGTCGTAAATCTTTGCCTCGGCAATTTTTGCTTCGTCAAAAAGCTCGATTGCCAAATCCGCACCGGTAGTCCCAATCTGTCCGCCTGCCTTCATATCGGGTGTCAAATCGTCAATGCTTTTTATTGCAGAATTGCCTTTTTTTATTGCAACAACCAAGCCTGAATCGTAGTATGTTGTTGAGAAATCAACCTTTTCCCGCCTATCTTCACTGGCGTTCATTCCCGATGCAATAATATCTATGTTGCCCGCTTCCAATGCAGTTATCAATCCGTTGAATCCCATATTGACCCATTCAAGTTTGAAGCCCTGATCTTCTGCGATTGCATTCATTAAATCGAAATCAAACCCGTCCAATTCCTGGGTCTCGCTGTTGATTGTGTCAAAGGGAGGAAATGTTGGCTCCATCGCTACCTTATATGTAGTCCCCCCGGCGTTCGAATCATCATCTGAGGCATTGCCGCATGCCGCGAATGATAATACCAGTGCCAGTACCGAAATTAATGCAATTACTTTTTTGATGTCCATTTTGTGTCCTTCTTTCTTAACTATGTTG
>CAYYHH010000033.1:0-9544 GCA_964471645.1 uncultured Oscillospiraceae bacterium | reverse complement strand
TTAAAATCGGAAACGTTGGGGTCTGCAACGACCCTTACCGAATCTGTGCCATTGGGCACAATTACTTCATACTGGAAGGTGTTCGACTCGAACCCTTTAAGGACATTGGATGTCCCTGGATCGGGAATTATTGAAAGGGACTTCAGTTTCAAAAGAGTTGTTCTTGCGGCAGACTCAACAACAGAAGAGGTGTTTCCGTTTCCGTCGTACAGAACCACATATACCTTATATGGCGTATCGCTTTTTATATTCTCTCCGGATAACTTCAGGGTTGAAGCACTCCCCGCTGTCGCTTTTGCGCTTATCGCCGCAATAGCAGCCTTACCTTCCTTGTCCTTTCCGTCACGAATTTGGGATGCAGAAGGAGCTGATGCATTTGAAGACACAAGTACTGCGTAAATATTACCGCTTACATTTGGCGTAACTTTCAGATCAACAGACAATTCATAGGGTACTGTGCTGACACTGCTCAGGGCCGGTGTCCCAGCCGTGGTCCAGCTCACACTGGAAGATGGCACGTTAGTTCCGTCACCGGTTTTCAACGTGCTGGAACGTATTCCTATAGTATATTTTGTATTAAGAGCAAGGCTATAATTATTCTCCAAGGTGATTGTGATCTTAGTTTTTGCGCTGTTAATCGAAGCGTAATAATTGGAGGCTTTTATGTTACCCCCCTGGAACGTGATCACATCGCTCAAATAGCTGTCGTTTACCGCGCTGCTGCCGCTATACCGTTTGACGGCTTCGGAAAACGTGATAGTAAAGCTGGTTTTACTGACCGACACATCTTTTTCTCCGTTTGCCGGCGAGTAGGTCACCACCAGTTTCTCGGTGCTGCTCCCCGTAGTAAAGCTGGCGGTTTCCGCATCATTTCTATCGCCGTCGGCATTTATCATAGTTCCGGACTTCACCACTATATAGTATTTCGTCTTTGAGTCCAGGAGCGACGAGGGGGTCAGCGTCATTACTGTTCTGGCCGAGTTGATAGTCCCGCTGTAATCCACTATGCTGCCTGTGGAAGATCCCCTGCGTATGGTCACAATATCCTGTATTTCCGCATTGGTAATGGAACTGCCGTCCCTTTCCCTCATAGCGGAATTAAAGGTAATAGTGATCTTTGTATCCAGGTAAACGCCGGTCTCGCCTTGTTTGGGATCAAAAGTCATAGTCAGCCCCGGGTCTTCAAGATTGGGAGTTTCGCCGCCGGAGCGAACCGTCACCTTTTTAGGCTTGGTTTCATATGTCACACCTTTAGCATAAACCTGCATGTCGGAGATAGTGCCTGTTCCGCGGAAATAAGATTCTGCATAAACATTCGCCTGGCTGATAGTGGCCTTACTGTCGGCGGTTATCTCGGATTTTCGCCCGGCGCTGTTCACGTCCAGCGTAGCGACGGTTCCCGAAAGCAGCTGCAGCTTAGCCGACGAGCCGTCTATAGAAACATAGGGAAAGCTGCCCTGCAAACTTCCGGATGCGGAAGAGGTAACACTCACTTTTTCAAAGCCGGGACCAAAGTTGCCTCCGGAAAGCGCGGATGTCTGGAGGATAAAGCCCCTTGAGCATGTGGTGTTCGCAATTGCCGTCTCCCCTTTCGCCAATAGTCTGACGACATCACCGGAGCGATCCACCGTGGCATCGGCAATGCGGGAATTGTTTACCGTAACAGTATCATCTCCGCCTCCCTGGACAATCAGCTTACCCAAGATTACACAGTTGTCGATGGTGGCGCTTCCATCGCCCAGGTCTTTGTGGATTGTCACGTTATTGGAATAGATTCTGCCCGTGAGCTTAGTTCCGTCTTTTTTGACGACGGGGTCCGTAGTAACGATGGTTTCCTTTACGATGATATCACTGATGATCTTTGCAGCCTGGGCGCGGGTCAAAGAATCCAAGGGATGCAGTTTGCCATCGGTATAACCCGATATATAACCTTTTCCGCTGACTTTGGACATCGCCGTATTTGCCCAGTCGGCAACAGTCCTGTAATCGGAATGCTTGTTAAGGTTGGTGCTATAGCCAAAAGTCGGCACAATTCCGGACAGCATCACCGCCGCTTCCTGTCTGGTTATCTTATAGTTCGGCCGAAAAGAACCATCGCCAAAACCATTGACGAAGCCCGCAGTTACTGCTTTCGCCACATCGTTGTAATACCAGGCTCCAACAGATACATCTCCGAAACGCGAGCTTCCTAAGGATGTGTTCCCCAACGCCCGGTTCAGCATGCTGATAAATTCCGCCCTGGATACCTTCTCATCCGGCAAAAAGCTTCCGTCGGGGTAACCCTTTATAATGCCCTGGGCTACAGCAGTTTCTATGTACCGTTCTGCCCAGTGGCCTTTGATATCTTTGAAACTGGAAGCTGCGTAGGATTCGCCCGGTACAAACATCGCCAACAGCAGAAATGTCACCAGCAGCAGACAGCAAAGCCTTCCTTGAAATCCTTGAATTCTTTGAATTCCCTTTTCCATATTAGTTCCCCCCTATGTGTGATATCCCGTTAGACCGAAATATTTCCATTTATGTTTCTATCGTATCGCATTTATATACAAAAATCTATGAAAAGTTAGATATTAATTCCTTAAAATGAAAAAGCATCTATAGAGCTTTTGTGCCCTATAGATGCCTGCTTGAATAACGTGCCTGTTTATAATCCCTCTTCCTCGTCCACATCTAAATACAATACCCTGGTATCGCAATCCACCACCACTTCACCCCTTTGATTCTGGCATTCTACTTTTATGTCCATCATACTTCTTGCTGCATCAATTTCTTTTATGGTAGCGGTTGCCGTAATGATATCATCGACGATCACAGGACGAAGGCATGTAAAGCTTACTTTGATGAACACCGCTCCAGCACCGGGCAGTTTCATCCCTATTACTTTGGATATAAGAGCCTCGCATACCAGGCTATGCGCAATTCTTGTGTTGAATCGTGTTTTTTTGGCATACTCTTTAGAAGTATGGATTGGGTTGTAATCTCCGCTGAAATCGGCCGTTTCGTAAATTAAATTCTCAGTGACAACGATAATTTCTTCTTCGCTCTGACCCACATAGAAATTATTGATATTCCCCATTTTGACTCACCTCCAGTCATATCGCTCATATACATCCTCAATTATATTATTGCGAATATTCTGTGATTTGTCAAATGGGGCCAGTTACCGGTTGCAAGGGCCGCCAAGGGTTTACCTGTATACCAATTTTAAAACCTGGCCGGGCCAAATTATGTCCGGGTCAGGTATTTGCGGATTCTGGGTAACAATATTTCTATAGTTGATCTTAAATCGGTTGGCTATAGTAAATATAGAATCCCCCGGCTGAACGATGTAATCAATGTAAGTACCTTTAGCGAATTCCTGTTCCGACTTTCCCGGTATTGTCAACATCATGCCCGGACTCAGAGGGATTGCATTCAAGATCGGATTTGCGGCTACCAATGCATCAGCTGTCACCCCAAACCTGGATGCTATCGTATTCATAGATTCCCAAGTTTCCCATGGTTGTACGATATATCTCACGTAATCAACTCCTTTTATATGATATACCACATTTTATTCTCCATATTTTTTTTGGTTCCAAAATAGGCACAAACGTTATGGTTCGGAATAACCGAACTGATTGGGCATAGGATTAATTAGTGAAACTGATAGATCGTGGGATTTACCGGCGACACTGATCCGAAGCAGGAACCAAAATCTGATTTTTATATCATATGGGCAATTATTATTATAGAAAGGTTGCGAAATTGAGCGAGTTGCACGATTTTGTTCTTAAGATCAATTTATATCTTTGGGGGGCACCCCTCCTGATACTTTTATTCGGTACCCATCTGTACTTAACTTTCAGGCTTCGCTTTATTCAGCGTTTTACCCTTTTGGGCATCAGGCTGTCCTTTGCGAAAGATCGAAGCAGCGAAGGAGACGTAAGCCAGTTTGGGGCTTTGGTCACAGCCCTTGCGGCAACCAGCGGGACAGGAAATATTGTCGGTGTGGCAACTGCAATTACTTTAGGGGGGCCCGGTGCAGTATTTTGGATGTGGATAAGCGGGGTTTTCGGAATAGCCACAAAGTATGCCGAGGCCCTTCTCTCAGTTAAGTTTCGTGTAAAAACTTCTGACGGAACAATGCTGGGAGGTCCTATGTACGCCCTTGAAAAAGGCTTAGGCATGAAGTGGCTTGCTGTATTGTTTTGTCTTTTTACAGCCCTCGCATCCTTTGGCGTAGGAAACATGACCCAGGCTAATTCCATTGCGGTTTTAGCCGAAAGAACTTTCAATATTCCGGTCCTCACTACCGGATTATTGATGATGGTATTTACCGGCACTGCAATAATCGGCGGAATCAAAACCATAGCGAAAATCTGTGAACGATTGATCCCTTTCATGTGCATTTTTTATATTACAGGTTGTGTTGTGATACTTTATATCAACGGGCCATTTGTCATGCCCGCAATAAAATTGATAATAAACGACGCCTTCACTACACGTGCCGCCGGCGGCGGCTTTATAGGTGCCACATTTATGACAGCAGCCCGGTATGGTATTGCCCGCGGTCTGTTTACTAATGAATCGGGACTCGGTTCTGCCCCAATTGTAGCCGCTGCGGCGAAGACGAAAAATCCGGTTCGCCAGGCATTGGTATCATCTACCGGTACCTTTTGGGACACGGTGGTGATCTGCCTTCTCACCGGGCTGGTTTTGGTAAGTACAATAATGAAGTTCCCCTCCATTTCGGGGGGGCTTAACGGCGCCGAGCTGACCGATGCAGCCTTTAGCCAGATTCCACATATAGGGCCTTTTGTCCTGACCGTCGGTCTTTTTACATTTGCTTATTCAACTATTCTCGGATGGTCATATTACGGCGAAAGGTCGATTGAATACATATTCGGCAAAATCGGAATATCACCTTATCGCTTTCTTTATACCGTCTTTGTCTTCCTCGGTTCTATAGCTTCAATGCCTCTGGTTTGGGATTTCTCCGATTTAATGAATGCATTTATGGCCATCCCCAATCTGGTTTCTCTTTTACTGCTCAGCGGTATTGTCGTTGACGAGACAAACGCTTACCTATGGGGAGGCAGAATAAACCGCGTTACATGATTCGTCCCCATTCTTTTCATTCAAAGAGCCAATATCGTATCAAGAAGCAACCGGGCCCCCTTGATCAGATCTTCTTCATCGGTATCCTCAAAAGGTACGTGGCTTCTCCCTCCCTTGCTCGGCACAAAAATCATTCCCGCCGGGGCATGGGCCGCCACCATACATGCATCGTGGACGGCGCCGCTGTTCATGATAATATTGCTGAATCCGGCTTTTGACGCACATTCGCTTATCACATTTTTGATTTTTTCGTTCATTTTTATCGGCAGTGAATATACTGTTTCCCTTATTTCGCAGCCAACTTTGCGTTCAGAGGCTATGTTTTTAATTGCATCCGCCATTTTATCCATGGTTTTATTGATTTTATCTGCATCCTTATCCCTGACTTCAACGGTAAAGACCACTTTTTCGGGAATCACATTGGAACAATTGGGTGAAACGTTGAGCTTTCCCACCGTTGCCACAGTTATTCCATATGCATCTTGCTTAGCAATTTCTTCGATCCTTGCAACGCATAGCGCAGCCGCCACCAGCGTATCCCTTCGATAGCCCATTGGTGTTGCCCCCGCATGGTTACCAACCCCTGTCAGGGTGACCTCCGCCACAGCCATACCATTTACCCAATCCACGACACCGATGGAAATATCCTTCTCATCCAAAACCGGCCCCTGTTCGATGTGGAGCTCCAACATAGCCCCTACCCGGTCGAAATCCCAGACTACCCGATCTTTTTTATAATCCGGGCATCCTGCCTCTTTTAGCATCTTTCGCATGGAAACGCCATCATCATTTTGCAGGCCGTCCAGATCCCTTTCACCGTAAATCCCCGTAACAAACTTGCTGCCCGTCATGCAGGATCCGAAATTTGATCCCTCTTCCTCGGCAAATATGATCAACCCAACCTCACAGGCCAGTTTATGTTCCCCTTCCTTAAGAATGCGCAAAGCTTCGAAAGCGCCTATTACACCGTAGATGCCATCGAGCCAACCGCCATTTTTCACCGTGTCAATATGTGAACCTACCAGTATTTTCTTTTTCTCATTGTGTTCCGGGTCGGAGGTTTGCAGACTGATATCCTGATTGTCGTCCCCCAGGCCGATATACATATTGCCTACTGCATCCGTATGGACTGAAAAACCTGCATTTGCCGCTTCAGATACAAGGTATTCCCTTACCTCCTTATCCTTTTGACTGTAAGAAAAGCGCGTTACGCCGTCCCCCGGAGTATCCGTAATCTCCCTCAGCTTTTTTAGTTCGGACAACAATCTCTTCTCATTGATCATCATCATATCCCCATTTACCGTATTCTTAACCATTGCGGGCCTCCTGATCGTATAATCCAGCGAGTACCTGGGCCCGCCTTAAAATCGGGCGGACCCACATACTTCTCCTCAGTGCATTGATTGAATCATTCACAATAGGCATATCCGTAAGGCTCACCGGGTACAAACCTTCCGTCGCCCTTATTTCCAATATATTTACCTTTATCGACTATCCTGATACCGCGCAGTAAAACCGTTTCTGCCCTTCCCTTTTGTGTAAATCCCTCATAAGGGCTATAATCAACGCCCTCAAGATTGTTGTCGACGCTGATAATCCCCTCGTAATCCGGATCGAAAACAACCAAATCGGCGTCATACCCAATCTCTATCCGTCCCTTTTTAGTAAGCCCGTTAATTCTTGCCGGCATTGTGGCATAGAGGTCAACAAGCCTGCTTCTGGATATCTTGCCTTCGCACACCCCGTACGTCCATAAAATGTTCAGCCGGTTTTGCAGCCCCGGAGCGCCATTAGGTATATCCGCAAAGGATTTCCCCGGGCCTGCGCCCATATGTTTTTGATTTTCATAATCGAAGCCGCAGTGATCTGAACTGATGGCATTCAGCCACTTCCTATCAACCGCTTCCCATAAAGCATCTCTGTGTTCCTTATTTCTCAGGGCCGGTGAGCAGACGTACTTTGCCCCTTCGAAACCGGGTTTTGCCAAGTCATCGGTGTCGAGAACCAGATAGTGCGAACATGTTTCTCCGTACACTGCCTGCCCTCTCCCGTACGCTTGTTTAATCTCCTCCAATGCCTCTTTTGCGGAAACATGGACTACGTATAGGGGGGCGCCGGCCAATTCGGCAAGATAAATGGCCCTCCTTGTAGCTTCGGCCTCGACCACCGGAGGCCTGGACACTGCATGGTAATATGGATCCGTTTTACCTTCGGCAATCAGCATCTTCGTCAGCACATCGATCATTTCGGCGTTCTCAGCATGGACCATTACCGTGATGCCGGCTTCCTTGCCTTTGTATAGGGCTTGCAATATCGCATCGTCATCTGCATGGAAGAACATTCCTTTATAAGCCATGAAGAGTTTCATTGTAGGATATCCCGCATCCGCAAGTTTTGGTATCTCCTCTATGACCTCCGGCCTGGGATCCGTCATTACACTGTGAAAAGAATAGTCCACCATGGCGATGCCATCGGCCTCGGCTTTTCGATATTCGTCAATGGACTCGATCAGGCCTTTTCCCTGAACCTGGTTTACAAACTCAATCAATGTAGTCGTCCCGCCTACTGCCGCAGCATTGGAAGTTTCAAATCCCCTCACCTTGCTTCCCTTGTAACTGAATGAAAAATGTACATGCTGATCGACACCCCCGGGCAATATGTATTTACCGGTGGCATCAATGACATCATCGGCCTGCACATTCAGATCCTTTCCAATTGCTTCGATCGATTCGCCGTTAACAAAAATATCCCCGACAAATTCACCTTCAGAAGTAACGATTGTACCATCTTTAATTAACAATGACATATTTTACCTCCTCGTTAGTAAGCTTTGAAACAATCAATTTTTAAGTCAACTATATTCTAATTTGATTTAACGGTTTTGTACAGTGTTGAGGACAACCCGGCGAAAAAACCTTGAAGGGCGGGTGATCAACCCGCCCTCCTCAAAAACAACTTCTTCGGATCACTATAAATAACTTCTCCGACGCGCTATTATTATGCTGCAGGCCTCATGATTACAAATGCGGCCCAATCCACATCTTCATCGTAGCTGTTGCCCCAATCGTAAATCAGGCGTTCAAAAGACTGCACAACATACCCATCCTGATTATGATCCGTGGTGTCATAAGGATCTACCAGCAAAATCACATCATCGGCGGTGCTTTCCGTTCCCATTGTGTCGTAGCCGATAATCGTCTGGTAATGCCCGCCCCATTCGTGAGTCAGCACCATGACAGGGATTCCTTTACCCAAATAATACGGAATTATCTCTCCTAAATCCATGTATTTGTCATCGATAATAAGGCCGACTCCGAACTCGGAATCTCCTTCTACCAGATCATAGGTTGATTTTACATCCCATTTCCCAGGCAACTGTCCGGCAACCGCAAGCATTTCCTCTATCGTGGTCCCCGGGAGGCCATCTGTTTTGTTCCTGAGTTTGGCTAAATCCATCTCATTCATGTCGCCCCGTTTGCCGAACCATTCAAGCACTGTCAGCATGGATGTCACCCCACAAGTGTATTCGGTTGCCTGTTGAATGCTCTTATAACGCTGAAGTATTGATCTTGTGGAGGTGGGTTTTAAGTTATACACGTCAACATTCTTATAATATGGCGAATAATTGTAATCTGCAGTTCGGAAAACATCTGCCGAAGCCGGCCCTGACAGTCCGTCCTCTCCAAACCAGTTGGGATAGTCTGTAGAGTACGGCTCAACCTTGTCAAAGGCGAGAATATCAGCTGCTAATTTGGCCCCATAAGGAATCATGTGAATATCTGTGAATCTTCCCTGATTCTTTTTATCGTCTTTGATTCCCTCTCCCTTGATCAGCTCCTTGCCCGCAAAATCTTCCGGCGTTGCAAGCAGGAAAATCCCGTAGTCAAAATCGGGGTCCCACCCCGCGCTGAAATCCCAAAGCAACCGTTCTGCGGATTTAACCAGATAACCGTCCTGGTGATGATCCGTTGTATCAAAGGGATCTGCCAGTATAAGCACATCATCTGCTGTAGTTTCTGTTCCCATTGTGTCGTATCCGATGATTACCTGGTAATGCCCTCCCCAATCATTCCAACCGACGATTAAAGGCTTACCCTCTTTTAAGACCTGGGGAACGAAATCAAAGAGATTAACTCTTTCCCCACCATAGCTCACATATGGATAGGCACCGTCATCCCAATCGAGATCTGCATCGTAAGTGGAAAACAGATCCCATTTTTGCCCCAGATTCTTTTCCAGCCCCTCAAAAATATTTACCATTTGCCGCAGGGTAGTTGCGCCGGGTTTATCATTTTGCCTCAGATAAGCCAGATCGAGTTCGTTAAAATCCATCCTCATCCCGTACCATTCAAGCACCATTAATGCGGAGGAAGGTCCGCAGCTCCATCCGGTAACCTGCTGGAGCTGCGGATGCGTCTTCATCACGTGGTAGCCTTCCATGAAG
>CAYYHH010000032.1:0-9679 GCA_964471645.1 uncultured Oscillospiraceae bacterium | reverse complement strand
ACCAGATGCATCCGTTCCGGTAAGATCAACAGCGCAATTTAAAAACTTCCCCGGCTTGATCCGGGGGTTTTTAATTTTTGTCCGATGTATCCTGTTTTGGTTTTGGTAGCTGTTCTGCGCCGGAGCCGGTAGATTATTACGAATCAACATATAATAAAGAGCTTAAAACCGCAAAAAATCATTACGCCGCCCAACACAACAAGCCAGAGTTTGGACGGAAGGATAAAGGCGCATATCGTCACGACTCCGATAATCAGTAATACAAGGCCTAATAATTCCACCTGACCCTTTTTACATTTCGGTTTGTTTCTTCCCATTTATGAGCACACCCTCTGCATTAATTAAGACAGATCCTTCATAACAGTGTATGCTTCACAAGGGAATAATGTGATACACTTCAATGGGATTCGGCTAAATGTGATTTGAGGTGATTTGATTCAGCTTGATCGATCACACGCGTGGGATTCCTTGAGATTGCCGATTTTTTGGCTTCTGGATTTAAGTATTTCCTCAATTTCATCAAGTTTTATTTCTTCGCTTACCAAAAGTACCAGGATATGAAACAGCAGGTCGCAGATCTCCTGCTTGGTTTCCTCTAAATTTCCGTCTTTTGCGGCAATTATCACCTCGCTGCATTCCTCGCCGCATTTTTTCAGGATTTTATTGAGCCCCTGCTCTAAAAGATAGCAAGTATATGAGCCTTCTTGCGGATTTTCCTTTCTGTTAACTATCACATTATACAGGTCGTTAAACGTTTGGTTCATTGTCGATCAGCTCTCCTTTTCTGTAAAAACAGCTTTTGTTTCCCGTATGACAGGCTACTCCTGTTTGCTCGACGGTTATAAGCAAGGTATCGTCATCGCAATCCGGTGTGATCGATACAACCTTTTGAAAATGTCCCGAAGTAGCGCCCTTGTTCCATAATTCATTCCTTGATCTGCTGTAAAACCATGTGCAACCGCTGTTCAAAGTCAGTCTCAGGCTTTCTTCATTCATATATGCCAACATCAGAACATCCTTCGTTTCCCGGTCCTGAATAATAGCGGGGATCAGGTCTCCTTTTTTGAATAGTGAGGAAATATCCATCAGGCACATTCTCCTTCTTTTGCGGTCTCTACTGGTATACCGCAGTCTCTTAAAGTTTTTTTGACCACATTTACCGACAGGTCCTTGTAATGAAAAATTGAAGCGGCAAGCGCAGCATCACATTCGGTCTCCCGGAATACCTTTACAAAATGACCGATCGTTCCACAACCTCCCGATGCGATCACTGGGATTTTTACACTGTTGCAGACCGCATTGAGCATGGGAATATCAAAGCCGCTTTTGACTCCGTCTGCATCCATTGACGTCAACAGTATTTCCCCTGCTCCCAAGGCCTCGCCCTCAATAGCCCAATGAACCAGTTCCATGCCCGAATCGATTTTTCCTCCGCCAGTCATCACCCTGTATTGATTACGGCCTGTACATTTACCGTCGATAGCCAATACTATCCTCTCTTTTCCAAACACTGTTGCTGCCTCTTTCAGTAATTCGGGACGATTGACAGCAGCGCTGTTTATAGAAACTTTTTTTGCACCTGCCTGAAGCAATTCGCGAATATCTTCGATGCAATTGATGCCTCCTCCGGCGATCAAAGGAACGGAAACGATTTTTACAGTTTCCTCTATAAGGCGGATCATTTCCTTTTTCCCATCTTTTGAAGCATCGATATTGAGAAAAACTATCTCATCAGCATCCTGGCCGGCGTATTCGAGAGCATATTCCACCGGATCTCCTATTTCCCGTATTCCGATAAAATTGATCCCTTTGACTACTTTGCCGCCTTTTATGTCCAGGCATGGTATTATCCTTTTCTTACCCATGATTTTCGCCTTTCTTTTAATACTCTGTCTTCAACATTTCTATGGCTTCTTTAAGGTCAAGATCTCCGTTATATATTGATTTGCCGCAAATCGCGCCGTACAGATCCAGTTCTGCCAGCTTTTTGATGTCATCAGGGCCGCCGATACCGCCGCTGGCTATTATCTTTGAAGAAACACTGTCCTTTAGCCGCTTCAGATGCTCGAGGTTTGGTCCCGTCAATGTTCCGTCCCTGGAAATGTCCGTATATATTATTACCTCAATACCGATAGCATCCATATGTCTGGCAGTTTCAATGTAATCAGCCTCGCTTTCGGTGATCCATCCGGCGGTTTTGACGACCCCGTTCCTGGCATCTATTCCGACTGCGATTTTATCCCCATATTTTTTAACCGCCGCTTCCACCAGTGCAGGATTATCAATTGCCGCAGATCCCAGAATCACTCTGCTTATGCCATTGTCAAGGTAGTATGATATGTCACTTATATTCCTTATTCCTCCGCCCAATTCTACTTTGAGCCCTGTCTTTTCGGCTACATCAATGAATACTTGACTGTTTATTCTTTTGCCTTCCTTTGCTCCATCCAGATCTACCATATGGATCCATTCGGCGCCCCTTTTTTTAAAAGACAGTGCCGTCTCAATATAGCTGTGTGCCACCTTATGGGCCGTTTGAAAATTCCCCTGTAAAAGCCTGACGCATTGTCCTTCGTATATGTCTATTGCCGGTAATATTATCATTTACAGACTTCCTTTCGTTGATAAAACATCTTTCCCCTCAGCTTTTGCGCATCCTTGCTTCATTGCATGGCCAAAAGCCTTGAAAATCGCTTCTGCGATGTGGTGGTCGTTGCTTCCGTAAAAGAGATTGATGTGGAGGGTTATTCCGGCATTTATTGCAAAAGCATAGAAAAACTCTTTTATCATCTGCGTATCAAGATTGCCGATCTCATTTGCCTTAAAATCAACATTGAACACCAGGTATGGCCTGTTGCTTATATCCAGGTTGCACGAAGCGAGGGCCTCATCCATTGGAATAACAGCTGCTCCATAGCGCATAAGGCCTTTCTTATCCCCGAAAGCGTCAGCAAATGCAGATCCCATTACTATACCTATATCCTCGACGGTATGGTGACAATCCACATGAAGATCCCCCTTGCATGAAACAGCTAGATCAAAACCTCCATGAAGGCTGAACGCTGTAAGCATATGATCAAGAAATCCCACGCCCGTATCGATATTTGCTTCTCCCTTCCCTTCAATGGAAAGCGATAAAAATATCTCTGTTTCTTTTGTTTTACGTATGATTTCAACCTTTTTATCCACAGTGTTTTCCTCCTATTCAGATTTGTTGCAAATATCCGCTCCGGCAGCGAGACAGATTTCCCGCATTGCTTCAAATACTGCGGTATTTTCCGACTTAGTCCCCACTGTTATCCTGAGCATATTTCCAATATTCCGTATGAGTATAGATCTGTTTCTCAACTCTCTGTAAATTTTATCTGCAATGCCGCTTTCGATGCAGATGTAGTTGGTTGCGGTGGGATAAACCTTTGTGATAATCGGATCCCGCTTAAGTGTAATAATGCTATTGTATAATTCATCCCTGTTTTCCAAAATCATCGCAATCGCTTTTTTTAAATAATCTGCTTCGCCCATGACGATTCTTCCCGTCGCTTCACTCAGGCTGTTCAGATTGTACGGCGGTCGGATGCCATTAATAACATTTGTCAGTCTGCTCGATGAAACTGCAAATCCCAGCCTGATTCCCGCGCATCCCAAGGCTTTTGAACATGTTTTCAATACGACGAGATTATCCCTGCCCGCCGCTTCGTTCAAAACCGATTGATCGGAGAAATCCATATAAGCTTCGTCAACAACTACAAGGGCATCGGTGTTATCGACTATCTTCAATACCCGGCTTTTCTCCATTACCGTCGAGAATGCGCTCGATGGGTTTGAAAAAATCAAGGCTGTCACCTTTTCTTTTTCTATCATGTTGAGGGTTTCTGTAAAATCCATTCCTCCGTCGATGCTTCTGTCGATAACACAACTTGTTTTACCAAAGGTTGAAGCAAAAATGGAGTACATGGAAAAATCGGGCACAGCCAGAAGAAGTTTGTCTTCCGGCTGGAGAAAGCTCCCGATAATAAGCGCTATGAGCTCGTCGGATCCGTTACCGGCTACAACCAATTCCGGATCCACATTGTAATAATTTCCAAATGCCTGTCTTAGTCCCCTGTAGGTGTCATCGGGATAGCGGTTAAGTGAAATGTTGCTCAATTCATATAACAATTTATCCTTAAGGCCTTCGAGCCCTTGGAAACCTTTGCAGGGATCAATAAAACTCTCGTTGGCATCAAGCCTGATTTTGCAATTTTCCTGGCTGACTTCATATGGTTTTATATCTTTGAGTCTGTCGTTAAGCTTATAGGCCATTTAACGGCTCCTTTTATCATTCTCTATCTTAATTTATCTTAATTTATCTTAATTTATCTTAACTAATCTTGATTTATCTTAATTTATCTATCTTGACTAATCCTAGTTTATCTTAATCTATCCTGACCAATCCTTATTTATCTTAATTTACATTTTCGGCCATATTCCCGATGAAAACATCGATTGACTCCTTCTTCAGCTTCATGCTCGTCTCATTTACTATAAGCCTTGCGGAAACCCTTCTTATATCTTCGACAATGGCCAGGCCGTTTGCTTTAAGGGTATCTCCCGTTTCCACCAGATCTACAATCCCGTCGGCCAAAGACAGCAACGGAGCCAGTTCAACAGAGCCCTCTATTTTGATCACCTGTACATCCATTCCTTTTTCCTCGAAATAATCCCGGGTAACTCTCGGATATTTAGTAGCTACCTTTTTTACGGAGTATCCGGAAAAAAAATCCTTCTCTTTTGAAGCAGCTAAAGCGAATCTGCACTTACCGAACCCCAGATCCAGCACCTCGTAAAAACTTCCTCCCTGCTCCATAATTGTATCCATGCCGACGATGCCCATATCGCAAACTCCGTGCTCCACGTAAGTTATCACATCTGCCGCCTTGCCGAAAACCACTTCAATATTCTGATCCGGTATAGTCAGGAACAACTTCCTTCCCTTATCATTCAGATGGCTGCAATCGAGCCCCATTTTTTCGAACAGTTTTATGGCGCATCCCTCAAGCCTTCCTTTGGTCAGCGCAATCCTGAGCTTCCCTTTTTCATCCGCCTGCTCTTTTCCGTTTTGATTCAAGATGGCTGAAGCGATCTGATCCACATTGATTGCAAATCCCGTCGCCGGAAAATCGCAGCCAAAATCCTTCAGCAAATTGTCATATCTTCCGCCGGACAAAACAGGTTCCCTCGTTTTAGATGTATATCCTTTAAAGACCAAAGAGCTGTAATAATCCGCCTGGTTCACAAGACCGAAGTCAATAATAACATTATTGTCAAGCTTAAGTGCTGCCAGATCTTCATATATCGACTCCAGGTATTCCAGCATGGAAATCAATTTTACATCGTATCCGTCAAAGAGGATCCTGGCCTTTTGGAAAACTTCACGACCTCCGAAAAGCTTGGGAAGATCCCGCAGGATCGCAACAGTTTGATCCTGCTCATATTTGTCTAGTTTAGATGTTAATGCGGCATAATTTTTTGTGGAAATGAACTGATGAATATTCGATTTTTCATCGGAATCCGCATTCAATCTTTCCATTAAAAGCTTGAAGACCCCCACATGGCCCAGTTCGATTCGAACGTCCCCTGCCGCACATGTAAAAAGGGCTTTAATACTCAGTGAAAGAAGTTCAACATCTGATTCATAAGAATCATCGCCAATAAATTCTACCCCCATCTGCAGCATTTCGTTACTGTGTCCCTTGAGCCCCGGATTACTGCGATATACCTTTTGCTCATAATAAAGTTTAAGTGGCATAGGATAATCCTTCAGCCGCGAACACACCAACCTGGCAATGGGGATTGTGGAATCAGGTCTGGCGACCAACATCCTGCCTTTATCATCGACGGATTTAAACATACTTTCCTGAGGATAATACATTTCAGCTGTGGAGAAAACGTCGTAGTATTCAAAACCGGGCGTAACTACCTGGTGAAAACCGCTGTTTATAAACAAAGAATGCAGATCATCCGATATTTCTTTTCTGATCCGACATTCTTCAAATAATAAATCCTTGGTCCCCTCGGGTGTTATCTTGTTAAAACGCCTCATATGTAATCGCCTGTAGCCGCCTTTCTATTATATCGATTTAAAATTTTGCCGGTTATATCAATTTTCAGGGAGGTCGGCCGTTAACCGCCGCTTTCATCCGGACTTCATGCAGGCAGTGACACAGCACCGTCCACTTCCCCGATTTACTACTGCCCCATACTACTACACTAAAGCACGACTGTCAACCCGACCTCATCATTTATATAAAAAAACGGCACATATTTTTATGCACCGAATTTTTTAGAATTTATATTCTTCGTCTCAACCTTCCCCGGCAATGGGAAAATGGGGATCAATACCAAGCCAAAGCAAATGTTTTTCGGTAGGAACGCCCTTTTTATCCCACCTCCTTGCCTTGTAGTAGTGCGGCAGCATTTTATCCAAGGGCACGACGGTATCGGGGTCATTCTCCTGCTGCGGTTCCTCGGTCAGCCGGGCAGGGAGAGCATCGCTTTCGGCTGTAAGACCTTCGCGAAGGTTGTATAATCTTTCGAGGTTAAACCCGCGTTCACCTATCAATATCAATTGTCCTGTATCTATTTTAAATCCGGTGGCCAGGCGCAGAGCTTCCGCATGAGGCAACAGGAACAGACTGTTGAACCCAAGAAGTTTTGCACTGCGCAGCATCAATCTCACCATCGCCCCTAAATGCGGCATAACCCTTCCTGTCGCCACGGTGAGCCAATGGGCCTGGCCCAGCCTGAAGAAGACAGCCGGTACAAAGGTCTGAGCGGAAAAAAGACAGAAACCGGCGGAAGATACAGCTTCCAGCACATCCTGCATAAACGCGGTGAAATCCGCCTTTCCTTTTGTGGTTTGCGAATTCATGCTCAACACGCCTACCGATTCGAGCAAAGCCAGATATCCGCCGTTCAGGTGACAGCCGCCCCGGTTGCCCGTGGCATAGCCCAATCCCATTCCAACCGAGCGTCGGGGCTCATAGCTGGCCAACTCCAATCCCTTGCTGTGAATTGCGTATTCTGTGCCTCCGTATTTCTCGCTGAGCCACTTAGTACCGTTGGCAAGCTCGCTGTATATACCATCTCTTTCAGCGATTTTATGCAGGATGCCGGTAAGATTATCCGTTCTGCCGAATTCCACACCGAAATCTGCCTTGCCATGCTCTTTAAGTTCCATGGCGAAGGCGATGGTTGAAGCGGCGGAAATTGTGTCCATACCAAGCAAGTCACAAGCATAATTAAGCTTCAGTATCTGATCCAGATCCGATGACAAAATATTGGGTCCAAAGAAACCGAGCGTCTCATATTCAGGACCTTTAATTTCTTTACCTTCCAGGAGAACCCGGCGCTCACAGCGGATGGGACAGCTTATGCAGCTGCTGTTGCGCTCAAGCCTCGTTTCAGCCATGGTTTCACCGCTGACTGCATCCGCCTCGTCAAAATGGCCGTATTTGAAATTTTTTGTAGGCAGAGCAAAAGTGGCGTTGGCCTTGTTGACAAGCCCGGCGCTTCCGTACCGTGGCAAAGCCTCGCCCGTCATAGGGTGATTTCGTAAAAAAACGGTCCATTTGCGTGTAAATCGGCGAAAGGCTTCTTCATCGTGAACCTCAGGTCGTTTTGTACCGTAGGCAACAATGGCCTTGAGGTTTTTACTTCCCATCACCGCACCGCAGCCGCATCGGCCGGCCATGCGTTCTCCAGAGGCTGCCGAAGCGTAACGCACAAGATTCTCCCCTGCCGGACCGATCACCAACTTTCCATAATGATGGGGAAGCTGCTTTTGAGTTTCCTCTATGTTCATACCCCAAAGCTCCTCTGCGCCCCTGAGCCTGATCTTTCCGTCGATCACCTCGAGCACTGAAGGAACGGCGGCTTTGCCTGTTATGATCAGTCCCTCGAAACCCGCACGTCTCAGCATCATTCCAAAGGTTCCCCCGCAATTGGATGATGCGATGCCACCCGTGAGCACGTTTTTGAATGTGAGATTGAACCGGCTGCTTGAAGGCGCTCCTGTGCCGTTCATGGGGCCGGTATTGACTATAATTACAGCCTCGGAGCTGAGAGAATCTAAGCCAGGCTCTGTATAATCAAGCAACAGTCTGGCAGCCAGCGTTTTACCGCCTATATACTTGTGATAATATTCGTCCGTTATGCTTAACTTTTCAGTTTGTCCGGTATTCAGATCGACCCGGGCATAAACAGGGTTTGGCATCATAACGCTGCAACCTCCTCCTCGATCATCATGGTTATAGCCCCAATAGGACAGTTTTCCGCGCATATGCTGCAACCTATGCATTTTTTCGGCTCGAACAGTTCGGCAGGCACCAATATATCTCCTTTTTCCCGCGGAGGTTGTATGCGCAAAGCGCCGGGTGTGCACAGCGTGACGCATATTCCGCAGGCGCTGCAGATTTCTTCATCGATCTTCGGCCTGGGCCAGCGGATGCGCGGTTGTTTTTCAAGGATGACTCCCTCTCGATCCGCAACGGCACCCACAGGGCAGACTCGGCCGCATACACCGCAGGCAACACAACGTCGCGTATCGATCAGATGCATTTCACCTTTTTTACCGGAAATGGCATACACCGGACAAATTCGCGCGCAGGCCGTACAACCTGTGCATTCAGATGTTATCCGCATTTTATTTGGTATGCGGATCTGTTCAATTACTTTGCGAAATCGTTTCCGGTCATAAAGCACGGGTACCGGATAGAGGGGGTTTGCTTCTTTACAGGCCCAGGATATCATCTGCTCTACATCTTTGCTTCGAATACTGTCGAAGTCTGTTCCGATGCCCATTCGCTGATTCATAGAACGAATCTCGGCAATAAACTCCTTGGCGCGGGCCTCTGTTGTAGAACCTTGCGCTATACCGGCAATCTCGGCCAGCCTCGCCAGTTTTTTATGTACCTTTGATCCGTAATCTTCAAGCACCGTCGGAAGTATGATGGCGTTTGCCAACCCGTGGGGGACATTATAAAGACCCCCCAGCGTATGGGCAATTGCATGGATGTTGCCGACACCGGCTCTTGTGAATGCAAAGCCTGCAAGATAGGAAGCAATCTGCATCTGCAGCCGCGCTTCTGTATCGCTGCCATTCAGGTAGGTTTTTTCTAGATTGCGAAAAATAATAGACACGGCCTCTTCGGCGAAGCGGGTGCTTTCTTTTGTGCTGTATGTCCAACACAGATAGGCTTCAATCGCATGAGTAAGAGCATCCATGCCTGTGGCGGCAGTAATGTGCGGTGGAAGGCCCATTGTCAGCTCCGGATCCAGAACTGCGTAAAGCGGAATCAAATGCAGATCCATAATGGCAAATTTATGGTGGGTTTTCGTATCGGTGATCAGAGCCGCAATAGTTGTTTCGGAACCGGTGCCGGAAGTGGTGGGTACGGCGATCAATGGAGGGATTTTCCTCCATACCCTCAAAAGTCCGCTCATGCTTTTAACGCTGCGCCCGGGGAAGGCTATACGCGCGCCCGCACCCTTGGCCGCATCCATGGCGGAACCGCCTCCGATGGCGATCAACCCGTCGCAGCCCTCTTTCAGGTATTGTTCCTGTATGGAGTTAACGGTGTCCACAGAAGGGTTAGCTTCCACCTCGCTGTACAGGGCATATTGCATTTCCGCCTGTGCC
>CAYYHH010000031.1:1279-9739 GCA_964471645.1 uncultured Oscillospiraceae bacterium | reverse complement strand
GTAAACTGATTTTTGATAAAATACATGATTGCTATCGGGCAATTGGGTTAAATTCTGAAATTTTGTATCTGCTGCCGGTTTTCTTAAAGACGACATTATAGTCTACGGATTGGACATAATCACCTTCAACACCCCGCATATGCCACAATATATCGCAAATGTAAGATCTGTATCCATATATGTCGGATACCTTATCCATCGCCAATATTTCCATGCTTTTAACTATGTCTATGTCGGTGTTATCATATTCGCGGAGACTTCTGATATCTGAAGACAGCAAGGGTTGGGTCTCTATTTCATAAAGTAAGTCCTCTGCCTTGTCGTTATCGATTTGTTCAAAAAATACTTTGGATAGAATATTTGCCCTTTCCTTGACCAATTCTTCCGCAAACGATGTATCCGCAGCATCCGAAAATCCCGATAAAACAGAAAACAACGCTATCAAAATAAAGGGCAGTAATAAAAGATTGCGGTAGTCCCTCATGTCAGTCACCCCAGGTTAATCATCATTTAAAATAATGTTTGTCCGTCCCCGTATCCTTTATTATAAAAACAAAACAGCGGGAAATTTGTTGCTTCCCGCTGTCAATATATGAAATTTTAATTTTTAACTCGCTTTTCGTTCCAATCTTAATTTGTCGGCTATAATGGCAATAAATTCGCTGTTGGTGGGCTTTCCTTTATCATTATGCACGGTATACCCAAAGAGATTGTTAATGGTCTCTATCCTTCCCCTGTTCCACGCAACCTCAATGGCATGGCGTATCGCCCTTTCGACCCGGCTGGGGGTCGTATTGTTCCTCTTGGCAATAGCGGGGTACAATTCTTTTGTGACGGCACCCAACAGATCCATGTCCTCCACGACCATGGTTATGGCGTCACGTAAATACTGGTAGCCCTTTATATGGGCAGGTACTCCTACCTCATGTATGATACTTGTGATATCCTTTTCCAGATCGCCTTTTTTCTCATTATCCTTGATTAAAACAGATTTGATTACGGAATTTTTATTTATTTGATCGGCCGGCTCCATTTGCCCCGAAAGTTGTTGAATACGCTTGGCAAGGATGTTCAGATCAAACGGCTTTACGATGTAATATTCCGCGCCTAAATTAATCGCCCTCTGGGCAATTGACTCCTGCCCTACGGCGGATAACATGATCGTTTTGGGAAAAGCATCGGGGCTGACGGTATTCAACCTTTCAAGCACCCCAAGTCCATCGAGATAAGGCATTATCATATCCAAAATCAAGACATCCGGTTTGTCCTTGATAACTGCATCCACAGTCTGCATTCCGTCGCCTGCCTTGAATACCACATCTATACCCGGTTGCATTTCCAGAAAATCAGCAAGAATATTACTAAAGTCCTTGTTATCATCTGCTATACCAACCCTAACCTTACTCATAATATTCCTCCTTTTGTGATAGGATTTAACTTTTTTTTATATGATTTTACATTGTGCTCTTATTTTATTAAAATTACGTAATAATATCAAGGTTTATAGCGATAATTTATTCTGTATTTTCAGTCATCTTTCGACATTGCCTCCGTCTGTTGGAGCATCCATTCAATATATATCCCATAACCTTTCAATGGGTCGTTTACGAAAACATGGGTCACCGCACCTATCAATCTGTCGTTTTGAATGATCGGGCTCCCGCTCATCCCCTGCACAATACCTCCGGTTTTTTTTAATAATCTGGGATCGGTTACGGAAATGATCATGCTTTTAGTTCCGGGTTTCAGCTGTCGATTAGTTTTGTCTATATTGATTTGATACCTTTCCATCGTCTTGCCATCCACAGTTGTCAGCAGCCAGGCCGGCCCTTCCTTTACCTGATTTTGATATCCGATGGCTATAGGTTCCGGGTAATATGGATTTGTAACCGGTTTGTAAATTGATCCAAATATTCCGTAATTCGTATTGGTCCCCAAATTTCCCATCGGTGCATCTTCTTCGTAAAAGATCCCCCGGATTTCTCCCGGATCCCCTGCCGTTCCCTGTTTGACAGATTCCACACTGGCGCTCAACAGTTCGCCGGATCTGACCTTAAGCAACTGACCGGTATTAGGGTCTGTTATGGCATGTCCCAATGCGCCGTAAAAATCAGTTGACGGATCATAATACGTCAACGTTCCGAGACCGGCCGTTTTGTCCCTCACCCACACACCGATTTTATATAAACCGTCGTCTTTCGATTTTACCGGTAGGATTCTGTAATATAAAACTTCACCGCGCCTGCTGATTTTTAATCTGATTTGACCTTTTTGCTCATTCAGTGCTTTTCTGACTTCCTGAGGGCTGTCGACGTTAATACTATTGATAGCCAGTATGCTGTCACCTATTTCCAATCCGGCATCGAGCCCGGGGTTGACCCACTGACCTGTATCGGATTCGATTTCTTCAAGCCCCACCACAAGTACCCCTTTGACATCCATCCGTACGCCGACAGATTGACCCCCGGGAATCACCCTAGTTTCCGGCAGAACTTTGATCGTTACCTCTTTGAGCGGTAAATTGATGATCTTGGTTTCATCGGCAAAAATTTTTATTTGGTCGGGTATACTGTTGAACAGCAGTCCCGTTCCGGCAAATAAAGCCAACGAAACTATAAGCAGCATAGTTGAAAAGATTTTGAGCCTTGCTTGATTATTCATAACGCTTAACTCCCAAAATCTTGCAGAAGCTCATTTAGCTCTTCTTCTGTTTCAACGATGATGCCTTCGGAAAACAATGCCTGATCTCCTTCACCAAGCAAAGAAAACTCTATATCCGTATTCTTGACAAAAACCGGTTCCTTATTATTTCCGGCGTAATAATATACCTCTATTATCCCCTCGACCTTTTTAACAAGAAAAAAACTCTTGCTATCGATTATCTCCGTGTCCTGTGTATCAGTTCCGTTTTGGTTATTCTGTCGGGAATCGACACTGCTTTGAAGACTCGGCCCATTATCAATAAATTGATTCAATGGTTCATCAATCAGGTTATCCGGCCCGGGATCTTTGATATCGCTTTGATTGAATAAATAACCTATTCCAAGTATGCCTAAAATTATCAATAAAGGCCATGGTCTTTTCCAAAAGCTTTTACGTTGACTAAACATTGCCTCACCTCAAATATATTGTGAGCAATTTTTTAGTCTTTTATTCTATCGTTATTGAATTTTTGAGCTTTGTATAGGTTTTTTCTCCTATACCGCTGACATTTTTCAATTCGTCGATTTTTTTGAACCCCCCGTATTCCGATCTGTATTTAATAATCTTATCGGCGGTAGACGGGCCGACACCTGTAAGTTTTTGAAGTTCATTCGAGTCTGCGACATTTATATTTATCAATCCGCTGTCGGTACTGCCTCCCGATCCGCCGCCAACGGAACTTTTGCCTGATGAATAACGTATTCCCGGTGCTTCTCCGGTTTCTTTCTGTTCTTTTTCCACATCATTCCTGCTTGGTATGTATAATTTCACACCATCGGACAAAGGAGCCGCTAAATTCGTATTTCTCGTATCCCCATTTTCCGTCAGTCCGCCGGCGGCTTCTATAGCCTCATAAACTCTTGAGCCTGAAGGAAGAATATAAACAGAAGGGTTTTTGATTTCACCGGCTAAATCTACAACAATCATCTCATCTTTATTACTATCATCTTTATTACTATCCTCTGAGGATGCGATTTCCCGCTCATTCTCTTCACCTGTCGAATATGTTTCATCCGATTCCAGCCACAGCAGATCTTCTTTTGGCCGATTCATGATATAGGCTGAAACAGCAACAGCAATAAAAAGCAATACGGCAATTGCTTTAAATACGGCCTTCTTACTCAAAGAAAATTTCACCCGATCACCCGCCTTACAATTTTATATATATTATACATAAAATGTAATTATAGGTCAAGTGAAAATAATTGGTTTTCAGGGTAACTCAAAATATGTTATCCCAGGGCTTGTCCGTCTTTGCTGTACAATTCGATTCTTTTAATTCTTGGTGCATATTTTTCCAAAGGTATTTTGCAAAAATCGAACAATGATTGCAATAATAGTTCCGGATTGAGATTCGACTCGCTTCCGGCATGGATATTCATGAGGATTGACGGTTTGTCCTCATCGTTCTTTCCGAGTGAAAGCCGGACAATCATAGGTTTTATATCTATATCTATCGTTTCTTTTCTTTTTCTCACAAGTTTGGATACGATAATCGTATCGCTGTTCAGATAGTCATCAATTTGATCACGTGATGGAAGATCGTGATCATCGGGCAGACTCGCTTCATACAGTGCATATTTTACCGTTGAGGCAATGCTCTTACCCGGGTTGGATATAAGTGTGCAATTTATAATTTTTACACCGAATGGAAGAGTACTGTTGACTAAATTTACAAGAAAATCCCCATTGTAGGGAATTGTAGTTTCAATTTCTAAATACTCGCCTGTGCCGGTGTAACCCAGCGATAAAGGTTGGGCGAAACTCATTTTGGGATGGGGGTTAAATCCTTTTGAATATACCAGCTCAATCCCTGCCCTTTTGAATGCCCTTCGGAACATCCTAAGAAGATCCAGATGGGATGTGTAGCGCAAATGCGATGTTTTCTCAAATTTTAACAGGTACCTATTCATTGCTCCCTTCCCTTTCACAGTCTACAAAACGGTTTACACCGCAACCGGTACAACCTTCTCTGCAATCGGATGTCCTTTTTCCGGCTAAGGCATTGTCCCATTCTTCATGAAGATAGCCTTCAAAAATACCGCTGTCAATGAGTCCCCACGGAGGCACATTTCCTGTGCTTACTTTACCCGATGTGTAAAATTCGGGATCCGTTCCGACATCCTGAAATGCATCTATCCATAGATCGTATTTAAAATGCTCCCTCCATCCGTCGAATTTGCAACCGCCTTTCCATGCATTATAGATCACTTTGGCCAGCCTTCTGTCACCTCTTGCGAGTACAGCTTCAATTTGGCTGGGTTCGGTAGCGTGATAGCTGAATTGCACCCCTTTTATCCTCTTTAATTTATCCTTTAAGTAGTAGTGTTTTTCTTTAAATAATTTAGGCTCGTCCTGTCCATACCACTGAAATGGAGTATGAGGCTTGGGTACAAAATTGGAAACGCTCACGTTGATTTGGAATCTCCCACCTTTTCTGCTGCCGGATAATTCATAATACAATGACATTATATTCGAAGCGATCTCAACGATTCCATCCAGATCTTCGAAGGTCTCCGTAGGCAAACCGATCATAAAGTACAGTTTTATATTGTTCCATCCCATTTCAATTGCCCGTTTCATGCCGCTGTAAATGTCTTCATCGGTGATCGATTTATTGATGACGTCCCGCAATCTTTGTGTTCCCGCTTCGGGGGCAAAAGTGAGTCCGGTTTTTTTATAACCCTGCATTTCATCGAGGACCTGAAATGAGAAATTATCCAGTCTGAGTGACGGCAGCGAAATTGCAACGTTCTTCTCCTTGCCTGTCCGGATCAGGTCCGTCGCCAGCCTTTCGAATTCCGAATAATCTCCTGTCGACAGCGATAGCAGCGACAATTCGTCGTAGCCTGTGGAATGCAGCTGCTTTTCAATCAGATCAAGGGCGCAATCCGGTGTGCGCTCCCTCACGGGCCTGTATATCATACCCGCCTGACAAAAGCGACATCCCCTGGTGCATCCCCGGAACAGTTCCAAAACAGAACGGTCATGGACAATTTCGATATATGGAACGATAGGCTCTGTGGGATAGGCCGCTTTATTCATGTCTGAAACGATACTTTTTATAATCTTGTCGGGCGCAAAGGAATTTGTTTTTTCAATTCTTTCAATTGTTCCGTCATCATTGTAAACAGGTTCATAATACGAAGGAATATATACACCTTGAAGACCCGATATGGTTGACATAAATTCATTACGGTTACCTTTGCTTTCTTTCCATCTCCGGTGTGCCTCACAAACTTCCGGCAAAACATCCTCACCGTCACCTATGATAAAAAAGTCGAAAAAGTCGGCAACAGGCTCAGGATTAAAGGCGCAGGGACCTCCGCCTATTACGAAAGGATCACCCTCCCCCCTATCATCCCTTTTTAACGGAATTCCTGCCAGGTCCAGCATATTGAGCACATTTGTGTAGCAGAGTTCGTATTGCAATGTGAAGCCCAGAATATCCAGTTCCTTTGCGGGTGTTTTGCTTTCTAACGTAAACAGGGGCAGCCCGTTTTTTCTCATAAGATCTTCCATGTCCGATGCAGGTGCAAACAGTCTCTCGCAGTAAACATTATTCAGATCGTTCAGTACCTTGTATATGATTTGCAGTCCCATATAAGACATTCCTATTTCATAAGTATCCGGAAAGGCAAAACCGAATCTGGTTGTGATGTTCTCTCCTTCCTTTATAACAGAATGCAGTTCGTTTCCTATATAACGACCGGGTTTTTCTACCATTGGCAGCAGTTTATCAAGTTGCTGTGTCAAGCTCATCTTGTGTTCTCCTTCTCCAGCTCGGCATATATGCTCATCAGCCTGTTAAATGAATACCTGTTGTCTACATTGCTGACAATATAAAGGTTTACAGCTAAGGCACATATCAATAGATTTATCACATTATATTGTACCAAGTAAAGACCTAAAATGAAAAGCAAAATAGAAAAGATTATCGAGATAAGTTTCGAAATCATGTAGCTCCTATCATAACCCACAAATCGTGCAATGTAAATGTTAACTATTTTGCCTCCGTCCAAAGGATAAAAAGGTAACAGGTTGAAGAGGGCAAGTATCAGATTTAAAGCAATGATGTCATACATCCAAAACCATCCTGTGTTAATAAAAACCAGATATGCGATCATGGCAACACTCAGATTGAACAAGGGGCCGGCAGAATGAATAATTAGTTCTGCCCCCGGTTTTACATATCCTTCTTTTAAATGCAGCACGCCGCCAAAAAGACCCGCCGAAATTTCGGCAGGTGTGTATCCCATAAATGAAGCCGCAACAGCATGGGTATATTCATGAAGATAGGAAAACAATACGTAAATAAGCAGTAGTTTTATGTCACCTGAATATAGCAGCAAGACGATGAGGATAAGAAATGTAAAATTTATGTTCAGTTTTATGCGCGTGGGGAAAATTTTCTTCATGCCTGTTTTAAAAAGTTATATAATCTGCGGGATCAGCCAGGCGGTTTTTATCCCATATTTCAAACCTGAGCCTGTATTCTTCACCCGCAGCCACAGATCCGATCAGTTGCCCTTTTTTTACTTTTTCCAATGCCTGCACATATACAGAAGTACAACCTCCGTAAAGGCTATACAAATCATTTCCATGATATATTTTTATGTATTTATTGCCATCAGAATCATTGTCTATTTCGGAAACAGTCCCGCCTGCTGCCGCATAAACTTGAAGCTCCTTTTCAGAATGAAATTCGACAGTCTTGCCGGTCGATTCCGGATTGGCGGAAGCGCTGTAGCTGCCGGGCGAATCTGATGGTGAAGTGAATTCCGGTCCTTTTCTGCCCAATATCAAAGACGTTACCACCGTCGACGTCCCATCTTTGAGTTTCGCCACAACATTCCGTCCCGTATCACCGATGTTAGCTATGGCAGCGTCTTTTGAAAATTGTGTTTTGATAGCATGATAAGTATTATTTACAATACCTATGTCTACTTTTTTCACCGTCAAAATAATGAACAATATTAAAAAACATAGTAACAGTTGACGGATTAATGTTCTGCCTGCCCTCTTGCCCGGTTTGTTGATCCCTTTTCTGCGTCGTCCCATTAAAAAAACCTCCCTCTTATGGTGCTTGTATAGAATATGAGGGAAGGTTTAAGTTGATAACTAAAAATTATTTCATTAAGTCGTCGATAGTCTTACCTATTATTGCCTCTATCCTTTCCTTAAGCAGTCTGTTTTCATCCAGGCGCTGGATGACCCTTGAGGTATCAATCCCATCAGCAATTAATTTATCCAGGACGTATTTCATTCTGCTTTCCAGGCCTACATATTTATCTTCCTTTACCATGCGGTCGGCTAAGCAGAGCAGATCCTGCTCGGTGATCCTGACTTTGTCCGGATTAGTAGAGTAGAACATGTGGCATTTAACCAGCTTTGCCACCTGATGATACCCGCATTTCTCCAACACAATGGCACCTTTGACTCCGTGGTTATCTTCAACGCGGGCAATGTCGTGAAGCAGCGCGGAGGCCTCAAGCAAATCCAAATTTAAGATTATACCCTTTTCCTTCAGGGCTTCAGCAATTTTAACGGCTGTTTCGGTAACTGCAATGCAGTGTTTTACGACGTGATCCGGCGTGCCATAAGAATCCAACAGTTCCATGCATGTTTTTTTAGAGGGTATAATATTTTTCCCGCCACAGAACATGCAACCTTTTTCGTGCCCTATGCAATTCCTGCATTCCTTCGAAGGAAGATTCCCTTCTTCCAATGTCAATACAAAAAAGAAACCGCCGCAGA
>CAYYHH010000031.1:0-1258 GCA_964471645.1 uncultured Oscillospiraceae bacterium | reverse complement strand
TTTTATATAATTGATCACGCAATTTAAGTATTCCCGCCTCTAAAAAACCGTTTGCCCATAAATCCGCATAATATTGCTCTGCTTGGTTTTTGTTTCCGGATTTACACTGGCCGAGAGACAATAAATATGCATAGATTTTAACAACATTTTCGGAAGAGATCTGATCAAATGCCGTGCAATTATACTGATGCCCCTTCAGGATAATTGTGCTGTTGCCAAAGTGGTCGCAATCAAGGGTAACAACCACCGATCTGATATCGATTCCCGACTTGCAGTTGTCCAAAACCTGCAGTGCCTCATTCAACAACGTTTTATGATTTTCCGCATCAGTTTCCAACCCGCTGGCCTTGATAAAATATTCTTTAGCTATAGGTTCTGCTTCTTCATATTTGATTTTAAACAGTTTCTTTTCCATGGAATCCCTTAAATTATGTGATCTTTTCAGAATGAATATCCGGTATCAATATATTATCAAATATTTAACGAAGTGCCAACAATTATTTACATCGGATTACTTCTAAGTCGCCGACCGCTTGAAATATCGTCGATATCGGGCAAAATTCCCTGTGAAAACGGACGATATGTGACGAGGGGTTCGGATAAAACAAGTGATTAATCGACGTATGCGTACACATACTGTATATAGTAGTTATCGTGCTATATTGACAGCAATATACACTAAATGTTATAGTTAATATAATAATGAACACACTACCGGGATGCTTCTTTTCGGGCCTGAAGAATGGATGAATCCTGGAGCATAGCGCAAAATGGAGAAAGCATGATGCAAGATGTATAATTCGTCTTGCAGGTGCGATTAATGCGGGTATACAGGAGGCAAAAATGACATACGCGGAAATGCTGGACGACATGATCAAGAACAGTGAATTATCGCTGAGGCAAATATCGAAACGTTGCGAAGATCTAAAACTAAAAATCACACCTTCCTACATATCCCAACTTAAAAACGGAAAGTTACCGCCTCCCAGTGAGGAAGTTTCACTTATCCTCGCTAAGATCTGCGGTTCGGACAAACAGGCTCATTTAGTTTTTCAAGGCTATATGGAAAAGGCCCCTGAGATGGTGAGAGAATACATGTTGGCATCTTCCAGCCTTAATAAAGCAATGCTTGAATCCCTTTGCAAAGCGACGAACAAAGCATTTACCCATGAAATGGAAGAATATATAAAAAGCCTGGACGTCCTTGCAGCCTTGGAGCTTTCCTCCAGGTACGTAATCAGCGACGATCCAAAATTCA
>CAYYHH010000030.1:0-9861 GCA_964471645.1 uncultured Oscillospiraceae bacterium | reverse complement strand
ACGGCAACCCCTGTGTCCCATCATAGGATTAAACTCGTGTAATGACGTGATTTTAGCCTTGAGCTCAGCTAAGCCCATCTTCATTTCGGATGCTAATGCAACAATATCATCCTCGTCTGTGGGAAGGAACTCATGAAGAGGCGGATCCAAGAAGCGGATGGTAACCGGCAAGCCTTCCATAGCCACATATATTTCCTCAAAATCTTTTCTCTGCATAGGCAGAAGCTTGGCTAAAGCTGCTCTTCTTTGCTCTTCTGTTTTAGACACAATCATCTCGCGCATAGCCGCTATTCTTTCGGAATCAAAAAACATGTGCTCGGTACGGCATAATCCGATTCCTTCCGCCCCGAACTTTCTCGCCTGGGAAGCATCGTGAGGCGTATCCGCATTTGTTCTGACCTTCATAGTACGAATTTCGTCTGCCCAATGCATGATCCGATCAAAATCTCCCGAAATCGAAGCTTCTACCGTAGCTATGGCCTCGCCATAAATATTGCCGGTGGAACCGTCAAGGGAAACATAATCCCCTTCTTTAAACTCATGTCCGCCCAATGTAAATTTCTTGGCGGCTTCATCAATGATAATCTCGCCGCATCCCGATACACAGCAAGTTCCCATTCCTCTGGCAACTACAGCTGCATGAGATGTCATTCCCCCGCGAACCGTAAGTATCCCTTTTGAGTAGTGCATGCCCTCGATATCCTCCGGTGATGTTTCCAGCCTTACGAGGATAACATCGGAGCCATTACGTCCCCACTCTGCCGCATCGTCGGCGGTAAAGACTACCTGACCGCAGGCGGCACCCGGGGAAGCAGGCAATCCTGCTCCTATCGGATCAGCAGCCTTTAGTGCAGCCGTATCAAATTGAGGGTGTAACAGTGCATCGAGCTGCTTGGGATCGATCATAGCCACTGCCTTTGCCGGATCGATCATCCCCTCATCAACCAAATCACAGGCGATCCTCAGCGCCGCAGCGGCTGTTCTTTTCCCATTTCTTGTTTGCAGCATATAGAGCTTACCTTCCTCGATGGTAAATTCCATATCCTGCATATCCTTATAGTGTTTTTCCAAAGAATAGGCGAATTTATAAAATTCCTCGTAGGCTTCGGGATTGATTTCCTTCAGGTGATCGATAGTCTGAGGAGTCCTGATCCCCGCTACCACATCCTCACCCTGTGCATTCATCAGGAATTCACCGTATAGCTTGGCCTCTCCTGTGGCGGGATTCCTTGAAAAGGCAACACCTGTGCCGGAGGTGTCTCCCATATTGCCAAAGACCATGGCCTGAACGTTGACAGCGGTGCCCCATGAAGAAGGTATATCGTTCATCCTTCTGTAGTAAATGGCTCTCGGATTATTCCACGAACGGAAAACAGCCCTCATAGCGCCGAAAAGTTGATCAACCGGATCGCTTGGAAAATCCTCCCCTACTTTATCCTTATATTCTTTTTTGAAAAGAACAGTCAAAGCCTTGAGATCATCGGCGGTCAAATCTGTATCCTCCGTAACCCCTTTCTTTTCTTTCATTTCATCGATGAGCTTTTCAAAATACGATTTACCTACTTCCATTACAACATCGGAGTACATTTGTATAAATCTCCTGTAGGAATCATAAGCAAACCTTGGGTTGTTGGTCTTTTCGGCAAAACTCTCAGTAACTTCGTCGTTAAGCCCCAAGTTGAGTATTGTATCCATCATACCGGGCATAGATGCTCTTGAACCGGAGCGAACAGAAACTAAAAGAGGATTGTTTAAATCTCCGAATTTTTTGCCGCTGATCTTTTCGAGCTCAGCCACATAGCCCATAATCTCGGCGCGTATATCGTCATTTATGACCTCTCCATCCTCGTAATACTGCGTACAGGCTTCGGTCGTTACTGTAAAACCCTGGGGAACAGGCATCCCTAAATTGGTCATCTCAGCCAGGTTGGCACCTTTTCCTCCCAACAATTCCCTCATAGAACCATCGCCCTCACTAAATAGGTAAACGTATTTGTTGCTCATAATGTCTATATCTCCTTTTAAAAAATTAACTTTTCTTCAATGTATTTGCTAACCTCGGCAATAGGAAGCCTGATCTGCTCCATGGTGTCTCTGTCTCTGATGGTTACGCTTTTGTCGGCCTCAGTATCGAAATCGACTGTTATGCAGAATGGAGTTCCTGTTTCATCCTGTCTTCTATAGCGTTTGCCGATGCTGCCCGGTAAATCATAATCTACCATAAAATATTTCGAAAGCTCTTCATAGATTTCTGTTGCCAGTCCACTTTGCTTCTTTGTCAGAGGCAACACCGCCGCCTTGAAAGGCGCCAAAGCAGGATGAAAACGCAGCACTACGCGTTTGTCCTCTTTTCCGTTGACATCGACCACAGCTTCCTCATCGTAAGCATCACACAAAAATGCCAGTGTCATACGATCCACACCTAACGAAGGTTCTATGCAATAGGGAACATACTTTTCGTTTGTTTCCGGATCCATGTAAGTCATATCCTGACCCGAATGTTCCTGATGCTGTTTCAGATCATAATCGGTACGATCGGCAACACCCCAAAGCTCGCCCCAGCCGAAAGGAAACTTATACTCAAAATCTGTGGTAGCATTGCTGTAATGTGAAAGCTCTTCTTTTTCATGATCTCTCAGCTTAATATTGACCATGTTCATGCCCAAAGACCTGAGCCATTCCTCACAAAAATCTTTCCAATAATTGAACCATTCCAAATCTGTGCCCGGCTTACAGAAAAACTCCAATTCCATCTGCTCAAATTCCCTGGTCCTGAATATGAAGTTGCCCGGGGTTATTTCATTTCTGAAAGATTTGCCTATCTGCCCGATGCCAAAAGGTATTTTTTTCCTTGATGTTCTTGCAACATTTTTAAAGTTAACAAATATACCCTGAGCCGTCTCCGGTCTGAGGTAAAGTTCAGATTGGGAATCCTCGGTGACGCCCTGAAAGGTTTTGAACATCAGATTAAATTTCCTGATAGCCGTATAATCGCTTTTGCCGCAATCGGGACATGGTACACTTTTCCCGATAAGAAAATCCTGGAGCTTTTCATTGGACCATCCATCGACGCTTAAAGACATCCCATCCTGTGATTTGATATAATCCTCTACCAGCTTATCAGCACGGAATCTGGATTTGCAATTTTTACAGTCGATGAGCGGGTCGGAAAACCCGCCCACGTGCCCGGATGCAACCCAGGTTTTGGGATTCATCAGGATGGCTGAATCCAAACCCACATTATATTTGGATTCCTGAATGAATTTTTTCCACCACGCCTTTTTGACGTTATTTTTCAGTTCTACCCCCAAAGGTCCGTAGTCCCATGTATTAGCTAAACCCCCGTAAATTTCCGATCCCGGGAAAACAAAGCCTCTGGATTTTGCCAAAGCTACTATTGTGTCTAAAGTGAGCTCTTTACTCATGTTATCTTATTGCTCCAATCTCTGTTGTTTATTGTCTTGGTCTGCTGCACTAATCGTCCATGCTGTCTTTATCGTCCTCATCAACTTCTGTATCAGAGTCGTCACCATCTTCACAGCATTCCTTCTTAACTGCCTTGCTGATAGCTTCATTGGCCTTCGCTTTGACGCTTTCGAATACATCGCTTCCTTTTTCTTTTACTTCGTCTGCGATAACAGTACTTTTTTCAACTACTTCCTCAAATGTATCTGTGGCGATTTCACTGATGTCAACAACTTCCCCGTTATCCTTGACAAGCTCTATCGTACATTTGGTCCCGAAAACGGCTATTATCCCTGCAACGGCAGCCCATGGAGCCAAAACAGAACCTATGATGCCTACGCTGACAGGTAAATTCAACATAACATCATCATCTTTTCTTACGATTATTTTCGAGACATTTCCTTTGTGAATGGCAGCTTTGACCTTCTCTACGATCACGGCACTCTGTTCACCCAACTTGCTTTTAGCCTTTACATCTATGGATTCCTCAATATTGATGATTGCATCGACCACGCTGCCCTCGGCTTTTTCCAATGCTTCTTTGGCTTCTTTGTAGCTGACACCTGTTCTATCTTTTACCAGTTCAATCTTTTCAAGCGTAATTTCCATTATTTGCACCCCTCTCTTAATTAAATTCTTAAGCGATAACTGTCTGATTATTAAAAAGTTTTCACTTTTATAGATTAAACATGCATTCTTCACTTTTCAAACAGCCGATCCCCAAATGATAATCACAGTAACATTTTAAAAAGTGCTTAATCCATTCCAACGTTCCATCATCTAAAGCCAGCCTTTCCAACTTGGCCAAAGGTTCCCGGGTCAAAAAATCAATTATGTTTACTATATCAAATTCCTTATTGTAAATCAATCGTCCCCTCTCAGCAATCGAGGGGCTGCATGATTTGCAGTAAGATCCGCCATCTTCGACGCTCAGACCTATCAGCCCGTCTTTTGATCCACACATCACACAACTATGTATATGCGGGCTGCTGCCGCTCATTGCCAAAGCCTTGACCTGATAAGCGACCAACAAAGTATCGTGTTTCTTTTCCCGCCTTTCCATCATGTCCAAAAAATCGGAAAAAAGCATAAACAGCCTGGGAGAGGCGGCCTCCTCCGGCAAAAGTTTATTTGTGAATTCCATGCCATAAGATGCACATAGATATTTGTCCACATTATCGCCCAGGGAGTAATGACTTTTGATTGTCTCACAACCGTTGATATGATAATTGTCTCCACTTTTCCTGATTTGGTATCTGCCATACACGAAAGGGCGCAAAGCCAAAGCAGCACGGTTTTTTCCCCCATCGCTGATAGATGTCCCCGCACTTATTTTACCATAACCCTTGCTGAAGACCACGATCATACGCCTGCCCGCAGCAATTTTGGTCTGCTTTAAAATTATACCTTCTGTTTCAGTGTAACCGGACAACTCATTCAACTCCAAAATATAAATATATCAATCTTTTCGATAGCCCAATTCAGACATTGAAAACTGACTGTCCCTCCAGTTTTCCTTAACCTTTACCCATAGTTCCAGATAAACTTTCGTTCCCAGCAAAGCCTCGATTTCCAGTCGGGCACTTTTGCCGATGCCTTTAAGCTTTTTGCCGGCCTTTCCTATTATTATACCCTTATGTGATTTTTTCTCACAATATATTACGGCGCTTACGGCTGTCAGATTTTCTTTTTCTTCATAACTTTCAATGTCTACTGCTATTCCATGGGGAATTTCCTCCTCCAGATAATGCAAAGTTTTCTCACGTATTATTTCGCTTACTAAAAATTTTTCGGGATGATCAGTGATCATATCTTCGGGAAAATACATCGGCCCCTCGCCCACCATCCCTGTCAATTTTTTTATTAAGTCAAAAACGTTTTTACCCTCCAATGCAGAAATGCCCATTATCGAATCAAATATTCCCATTGAATCGCATTCTTCATATATGTTTCTGAATTTCTCCGGAGGCAGCTTGTCTATTTTATTTATGATCAGCAAAGATGGCGTTTTGCTTTGCTTCAGCAGCTCTAATATATATCTGTCACCGGGGCCTATCATGTCATCGATCAAAAAAAGTATAACATCAACTTCCTTCAAAGTGTTCAATGCCATGTCCGTCATAAAGGCTCCGAGCTTTGTCCTGGGCCTGTGGATGCCGGGTGTGTCAATAAAAACCAGCTGACAATCCTGATCATCACCGTTGATCCTGGTATAAATGCCTCTTATAGTATTTCGCGTGGTTTGCGGCTTATCTGCCGTAATAGCTATTTTTTCACCTAAAATATTGTTCAACAATGTGGATTTCCCAACATTCGGCCGTCCAATAATGCCTATAAAACCTGATTTCATAATCGCTCCTATGTGGAAATTTCAATACATTTTTGTTATACCCATATGGGTAACGTTTAACAAGGTCATTGATTTTGCAGTCGAAAACCTTCAGGCAAGAGATTTTTCAGATTATACTCTATCAAATGATCCGCATCATCCCCCGTAATTATCCTAAGTTCATCACCGAATTCAAACATAAATTGCCTGCAAATCCCACAGGGAAGAACAGCACCTTCGCCGGATACGACCGCTATTGTGTCGAACTTCCTGTGCCCTTCAGAAACTGCTTTTACAAAGGCCGTCCGTTCCGCGCAAATAGTCGCTCCTATGGAAGAGTTTTCTACATTGACCCCTGTGAAAACATCTCCGGATTCACTGAGCAATGCGGCTCCTACGGTAAATTTCGAAAAAGGTGCATAAGCATTTTTAAGGGCTTCAGTCGCTTTTTCAAATAGTTCTTTATCCCTGTTCATCATTCCAACCCTTCCCTTGTCAAACCCATTTGCATCATTACGTACTCCTCAAACTCCCTCATTTCCCTCTTGTTTCCTTCTTGATCATGATCATATCCCATAAGGTGAAGAATGCTGTGAACAAATAAGTAAACGAGTTCCCTTTCCGGTGAATGACCGAAATCATCGGCCTGGAGCAACGCTTGTTCAGTACATATTACAACGTCACCCAGCAGAATTTGTCCTTTGTCAGGGAATTGTTCATAGCTTTCATATTGCGGAAAGGAAAGCACATCGGTCACTTCATCGACATTGCGGTAAAGCGAATTCAATTCTTTTATTTCTCCGCTGCTAACAAATGTTACGGAAACCGTTACTCTTTCGGGATCGATATTATTTTTGGCTAAACATAATTCGGCCGCACCATACATCTTTTCCAAAATGGATTCACCCGGTTTTCTTTCATCGTTGAATAATATCTCCATAACAATCCTTTCTGCAAAAACCCCTGCGCCTATTTACACCTGTGTGCTGCTATTCCCGTTCGTCGGACTCCTCAATGTCCCGATCCGAGTCTACTCTTCTATCATATGCGTTAATTATCCTCCTTACAAGGGGATGACGCACTACATCAGAATCCCTTAAGAAACAAAATTCTATGCCAGAAACCTCATCAAGAATATTACAGGCATCTATCAATCCCGACTTCTTGCCTTTTGGGAGGTCAATTTGCGTAATATCGCCTGTTACTACAGCCTTCGATCCAAATCCGAGGCGGGTCAAAAACATCTTCATTTGCTCTTTCGTTGTGTTTTGGGCCTCATCCAATATGATAAAGGAGTTATCTAAGGTTCTCCCCCTCATATATGCCAACGGCACGACCTCAATGACCTCGCGATCCTTCAGACGTAAGGCACTTTCCCGTCCCAATATATCATAAAGAGCGTCGTAAAGGGGTCTCAGATATGGATCGACTTTTTCCTGCAGATCTCCGGGAAGGAATCCCAAACGCTCCCCTGCCTCCACTGCCGGCCTGGCTAAAATAATTTTGGCAACCTCTTTGTTTTTTAGCGCATTGATCGCCAATGCCACGGCAATATACGTTTTACCCGTGCCTGCCGGGCCGATCCCGAAAATTATATCGTTGGCCTTTATGCTTCTTGCATAAGCAGTTTGTCCCATAGTCTTGGGCCTTACAGCCTTTCCCCTATGTGTAAAGCATATCACATCTCTGTTGATGTTGCTTTCCCGGTATGAGAGCCCTTTTTCCTTCAGGCTGATAACGTAATTGACCTTTTGTGTATCCAGTGGCTCACCGGATCTCAATATTGAAGTCAATTCATCAATGATAGCCTCTGCCTTGGCCGCCTCCTTGCCGCGCAGTATTATTTCATCCTGACGCAAAACGATATCCACATCGTAGTTGTCCTGAATTATTCTCAGATTAACATCCAGGTTACCAAATAGTTGATCGCTATCGTCCTCATCATTGATCTTTATTCGAATTTCCTCTATTTGCATGTTTTCCAAATGCTATTCCTTCCTATTCCCTTTGTAATGCGGTGGCAGCCTACTCCGCAGGGTCACCCGTTTCCGTGGGAATAAATGTGCTTTTTTGGCCTATCTGCTCCAAGACCTCTAATAAAACTATAACCTTTATTATATTTTCTTCGGGCAAAAACTTCAAACTTTTATTTGTTATTTGCACAGATTCCGAAAGATCATCTTTAATAATTTCCCGTATCTGCCTGTTGGTATATTGGACTATTTCCTCTTCATCCCTTTCCCATCTATACAGTTCCAACTCATACACTTCATTAATTTTCAATTCTAACGGTAAGGGCCAAACAATTTTGAATGCAGTTTTTTCTTTACAATAGGACGTTTCATAGGGCAGGTATAAGTCCGATGAGCTCCATGTAAACGTGCCGATTTTTATTCGAATACCGTACAACACCTTGCCGGTTTTTCGTTTTTCTATCCGATATGGTTCTTGATAGAAAATATAGCGGTGTATCGTGTTCGCATATACTTCCCCGTCAGCATGCACATAATTATATATAAGGCTTTCGGGCTCCCTGCTGTATGTTTTATCTTCAACACCTATTATACCCGAAATCAGTACATCTCCAACATTAACAAAATCATCTTTCGCAACAACTTCTTTCCCCTCTCTTGCGATTATTTTTTCGATATAACCTTCTTTCCCCGCTACGATGTGACAAGGAGTATTGACATCGACCGGTACTATTGGATCTGTGCCTTCCGCAATCGTCACTTCAGCCAATCCGCCTTTTAATGTAATACCTATCCAGCTCAGTTTATCCAATGATCGATACATTTTAATTTCAACGTTATCCAGGTCTACATTTCTGCTTCCACCTACAAACAATCCGGCCTCCTGCAGTTGTTCAAGAATTTCTCTTTCCGTAATTTCTTCATATCCATAGACTCGTATTTCTGAAATAAACGATGCCTGAACGAAAATCAAAGCGATAAAGATAATTATTCCTGCAATGGTGCTGCGTTTTTGAAACAATTTAATAGCAAAAGGCTTAATGCCTCTCTCTTTAACAATGATCAGTCGATATCTGTTGCCGGCTATTTTGTTTAGCTTTAACCAATCACTGCCCATTATATCCGCTATTAATTCGTTGTCGCTATTAATGCGTATATTTTTGAGATATATATTTTTTGTCAAACACTGTGATAACAATATATGAATTTCAAAGCCTTCCGCTCGGAACGTAATGTAATGCATAGTTAAACCTCGCTGCCGAAAAGCTCAATAACCTTGATTTTTCCACCGACTATAATTCTTCCTTCAGAAAGATGTCTTATAGAAAGGTCAGTACCCGTTAAAGAAATATATCCCGATCCGCAGTCCGCAACAATATTTGTTTCCGTTACTATCAAAAGCTTTTTTACGTGATCGATTACACCGGTTTTACCGCCTACCAGTATTCGTGGAAGATTGACGCTGAAATCAAATATTATTTCATCAATCGCAAACATAAGCAGACCTCCGATCTTATAGATTATGTTTTTCAGTAAAAAAAAATAACCCGGCTATCGGGTTATTTCTCTTGCTTTATAATGATGCTATAGGCGATAATGACCGTTCGTCCTGTATCTCAAAACAGAGAGGGCATCCAATTAATGATTCATCTTATATTTATTTAATACTTCTTCGCTTTTTTGCGAGCGGCTTCTGATTTTTTCTTTCTTTTGACGCTGGGTTTTTCGTAATGCTCTCTTTTTCTGAGCTCCGACATAACACCATCTCTTGCGCAAGAACGCTTGAATCTCTTCAATGCGCTTTCGAGGTTTTCACCTTCCCTAACAACAACCTGTGCCATCTATCCATTTTCCCTCCCTCCGTATTTAGGACTTCAGATGCACTGTTACTCCGGTAAAGTTTTGAACTTTATACAAATGGAGTAAATGGAACGGTATTGCCTATAACGAATCTATTATACATACTATCTTGTAAATAATCAAGATTTATTTGCAAAGTTTATAGGAATCGGCTGGGAAACAACCCTGAATCATCCCGGAGGCCAAAGCATTTTTATTTTCCCCAGCAGATGAAAATGCAGGTGTTTCACCGTT